>JANYFV010000267.1 GCA_025359635.1 Undibacterium sp.
GCGACGCGCTGTTTCTGGCCGCCGGAAAGTTGGTCGATGCGTTTAGCACTGCAATCTGCCAGACCAACACGTTCCAGCATGGCACCGACCCGGCGCGCAATCTCGGCTTTGAACAACCCGCGCCGCACCAGCCCGTAAGCCACGTTCTCGCCCACGCTCATCATGGGGAATAACGCCAGATGCTGGAACACCATATTCACCGGGCGCTGATTTGGCGGCACCGCTTTCATCGATCGTCCACCGATGAGGATGTCGCCCTCACTAGGTTCAATGAAGCCAGCGATCATGCGCAGTAGCGTCGTCTTGCCACAACCCGATGGGCCAAGAATCGAAAAAAAACTTCCCTTCGATACCTCTAGGCTAAGTTGATGAACCGCTTTAAAAGTGCTGTAGTGTTTACTGACCGCCTGCACGGAAAGATCGGAGGATGCGGAAGTCAAACTTTTGGACATCGGATAACTCAAATGGTGTTAAAGAAAATAGTTTGACGACCATGCCATCGGCACGACACCAGCAGACTTATTTGGCGGCCTTGATACGGTCAAGTATCTTCCCGTCGATTTCCTCAATACCGGCAGGAATCGCCGGATACCAATGGATTTGCTCAAGCGTACTGCCTTGGAATGACTCTGCTTTTTGTGCCTTCACCTTAGCATCCATTAATTCCTCAGCACCCTTGATGGCAGTGAAGGTACGCGCGGACATTGCCAGTTTGGCGGCAACATCTGCGCGCGTAACAAAATTGATCCACAGATAAACCCCATCAAGATTCTTCGCCTTGGCAGGAATAGCCATGGTATCGACCCAACCAAGCGCACCGGATTTTGGTGAAATGTATTTTATCCCAGAGGTTTCAGCGTTGAGTTTCCAGCCGCCCGAGTCCCACATCATCGCCCCAACCAGTTCGCCTGAGCGCAGATCGTTCAACAATTGATCTTTACTTTCCCAGAAATACTTGAGATTCTTCTTGCATGCAAGCAGCTTCTCACCTGCCGCATTCATGATAGCCTCGTATTGTTTCGGATCAGCATACGCCTTGAATGGATCTTTACCCATGTCAAAGGCAAGCGCAATAAGGGTCGGGCGTTTCAAACGCACTGCCGTTTTGCCGGCGAACTGCGGATTGCAGAGGTCAGAGTAGTCTGCAATTTTTCCCTTGATGCTATTGACATTAATAACCAGTCCGTCTGTGCCCCAAAATAGCGGAAGGCCGTAAACCTTACCGTTCAGTCCCGTGACTTTTTTAGTTGATTCAAGCATGAGCGGCAAAAAGTTAGCGAGCTTCACACGCGCCAGATCGATAGGCTGGTAGATACCATATTCCTGCATCGGGCCGATTACGCGATCCTGGCTAGGAGTAACCAGATCGAAGCCAGCGCCACCGGTGGCACGTAACTTGGAAATCATCTCTTCATTATTCGACAACGTTACCTGAACCTCGATGCCAGTTTCTTTCTTGAACTGTTCTATCACTTCCCTGGGCGCATAATCAGCCCAGGTCAGCAGGCGCAGGGGAACGCCAGCCTGTGCAACCGCGCAAGAACTCAAGGCGTATGCAAACAAGGCGTACCGCATCAGCTTACGACGCAAGAATGGGACTATCTTCGGCATCGCTGTTTTCATAGTAAATGACTCGAATTTGATTAAATTGGGCACGATGCTAACAAGCATACATGTCCGCTTAATGACATCCATGATTGGTATCTTGAGTTGGCGCCCATTGGTAGCTCAAGTCAAGCCTAATGCCCACCCTGGGTAAAATCAAATAAATTCATCAAATCCCCAATCGCCGGACGATTCAGCGGCACGTATGGGTTGGCCTTGTCGATGACAGGATTAGGCAAATTATCCCGGCTGCGTTGAGACAATGGATTCAACCCCCAATTGCGCTCAATAAATTTTGCGATGGATGCGTGATCATAGTAAGTGTGATCCACATGCGCGCGCTTGGAAAATGGAGAAATTGCGACCAGAGGCACACGGGTACCATCGCCAAAAAAATCAATGAACTGCACATAGCCTGAATCGAAATATCCGCCGCCTTCATCAAATGTCACCAGGATCGCAGTTTTTTTCCACAACGCCGGATTCGACTGAACCCGGGCCAATACGTCGGAAACCAGCTCGTCGAAACTCGATTCAACCGCATAACCCGGGTGGCCGGAAATACTGTCGTAAGGCGCAATAATAGAAACCGCCGGAAAGGTTTTTTCATCTTTTACATCAACATAGAATTGGTGAAAATCTTGCAATTTCTTTTGATCACTGCCCGTCATAGTTGAGGTGAAAAAACTAGGTGTATCGCACATCGCACAATATTCCTTGTCGACGTTCTTGCCATCATTGCGGCCACCGCTATACCATTTCCATGACACATTGGCGGCGCTTAAAGCGTCACCGATATGCGGGATGGTTTGCGGCGGCAATAAAAATTTGTCGGAGCCGAGTTCAAGCGCGACACCAGCCGGTGAATATGCCGGGTCCATATTATTCACCATGTAATAGGTGTCGGGTGCGCAGTTACCATTGTTAAATACCTGGTACGGTAGCTTGTTGAGAAAATTGCGAATGCCAATAACGCCCGGTTGGCTAAGATCGGCACACTTCACATAACTGCCGCCGCGATAACCATCTTCCGTGAACCAGTTATTCGTATTCGTTTGAGCATCAGAATTTTCTATTTGTTTTGCCGGCGGAATTCCGGGCTTGCCATTTGCCGTATAAAACGAGACGTCGGCGGTCGCCAAGGCAAAATAGTTGACTGTGGTACCGCCCATCACAGGCTGGTGATAGTTATCAGCGATGGCGTAGGTATCCGCCATTTTTTTAAAAAAAGACGCGTCGCCAGCGAGCATATTGTAAAAGCCCATGGCGATACCACCTTGATAGTTATTCCCCGACGATGCGTAGGCGGGAATGTTGCTTGGGCCCGCCCCGGTCATTTCAGCTACCCAGACAAACAAGTCATTATTGCCGCCGTTGATCTGTTGCCACATTTGAAAAAACCGATGGGTAGGGTCACCGGTATGGGCACCGTAGCTGACGTGTTTGGTAATTTGAAACGGCCCATTCGGCATGGTGCTAGGGAAGCGCGCATCAGGAATGTCGCGACGTTGCCCCAAGGCGCCGGCGGCATACGGTTGCGGCAGAGTCGCGTAGCTTCCGTTAATCATGGGTGTCGGCGTATAGCTGCCCATATTCGCGCCCAGATTTTGTGCTGCATCCTGAAAGTGCGGCCCGGGAGAACCATCTTCTTTGACGATACCTTTAGAAAGAAGATTGGAAATCATCTGTCCACGTTTGGGTTTATACACGCCATACAAATTATCGAAAGTACGATTTTCACCAACGATTACGATGATATGTTCAATCGGTGTGGTCGGTTTAGTTTGAGCACAAGCAAATTGAGATGGCAAAACACTCAGCGCCAGTACCGCATTGGAGAAAACTAACTTCATTGATTTCATAAAAATTGCGCTTAAAGTATTTATTGAAAAGTATATAAGTCAGGCCAATAATTTTTTCTCTGACTTGCCAAATTTAATCGACTTTTCATCAGGAATCATCAGGCCAGTATTTTCATCGCGACCTTGCAAAACAAAACGCGTATTTCGATCGCCCAACATGTCGGCAGCCAGCTTGCTGTCAATTCCAATTTCGCCATTTTTGATCCGGTTGACAATCACACCTAACTGCGTATTCTTAAAATCCCTCAACATCCAGGCATCGCCATCACTATCGCCAAACACCATCAATGGCTCATAGCCTTTTTTTGCGACCAATTCATTTTGAATGCCTGTGGTTTTTCCCGGCCCCCAATTGAAGTGCCAACCCTGGCGATAAGTACTGGTATATTTTCCGTCTTGCATGGCCAGGCGCAAGCCAATGACATTTTCGGGCGGTACGCCGTAACCATAATTGGGATGAGAGGCAAATACACGCACCACATCATCGAGCGAAGCGGTACTGACAAAAACATCAATGCCATTGGCACGCAGTGTCTGCATCAAACTACGGATTTCTTCGTGGATACGGATCCCATGAAAATGTGTGGTGACCACAACCCCGGCCTTGCCAGGCAACTGGCGTGAACTTTCATAGTTAAGCTTGCGCAAGCCATCACCGAGTGCCTGATTATTCGACAGCGCTGCCATAGCCTGCAATTCAGCAGGAGTCTGATGGGCGAATAAATAAATGATCCATTTGTAGCCGATCTCAATCGGATAACTATCGCAGATAGCTTGATACATAAAATACAGCTTGGCACGAAAATCTTTAAATTCTTCACTCTCGCGTATCTCTTCGATATTTTTTCCAGCCTGCTTTTGTGTATATAGCTTGCGATAATTTTCCGCAATATCGTCAGCCAGGTCTGCCATATTTACCGGCTTTTTATCCACAGTGCCGTACCCGGCTTCGATCTTAAAAGCACCTGCCGGTACATCTTTTCGTATAACATCAGAAAAATCATCAGGCGTAAATTTAAAACCTAACTGATGAATCTGATACATCAACAATGCCTCTTCACAGTCGTTCATGATGCAGGTATTGTCCCAATCAAAAACCGCGTACGGTCGTCGCTTTGGGTCATAATTTTTACTGTTTGAACCAAATTGTTCGATCACAGCATGGAGGCGCGTAGCGTTAAACTGTGACCAACGTGCGCTATCAAATGGTGAGCGTAGTATCGGCGCTGATTGTGCATTTGAAGAAATACTCAGCAGAGGAACAGCCGCAGTCACGGCAAGAAAATTTTGTAATAATTGGCGGCGTTGCATGAGAGTCCTATAAAATTCAAGAAGGGCAGATTTTTTACCTGAGACGCTCTATGCTAGGTATTTGCTATGACACCTTGATGACAGACTGACTCGTCCGTAGATTGCCGCTGTACCCTATCATGCTATGAATTGGGCAATTCGAAATATCCTGAGCGCGTTCAGCCAGCATTACAGACTTTCTTTAGTTGACACAGGCTCCTGAAACCGACGGTTTGGCAAGAACATCAAAGCCGTCAGTCAAGGTCTTCAGAAAGCAAATCAGATCCACAATTTCCTGCTCTTTCATGGGCGGGTTTGAAGTGACCGTACGCCCATCAAGCGGCATCTGCGCATCGATGTTAGCGATATAAACAGCGGGAAGATCATTGAACTTTTGCACCTTGCCACCTTGGTACTGCGTGGTGATTAAGCCGTAAGTAGGGAAGTTGGTCGAAGCCGTTTTCAGCGCACTGCCACCGACCGTAGGATACCAAATCTCTGGGTGCGTATCGCGTGTGTTGTAGAACTGAATCGCCTGATCCAATGACGTGATCACGCCATTATGAAAGAACACGCTGCGCGTCGCCACGTTACGCAGCGTTGGGGTTTTGAACATTCCACAGAATTGATTCGGCGCTCCCTTGCTGAGTGGCTGAAGATCCACGCGCAGCGGGCCGCACAAACCCATATCATTGAAATCACTTACCGCATTCATCGGTATCGTTGAATTTCGCGGGACACCGATTGCAGCATACATATGATCTGTAAATTGATTCAGGTCCGGGATATGGCAGGCGGCACAGTTGCCCCGATTTGTATCGTTGAATACGGCCTTACCGCGTAGCTCGGCTGCACTCAAGTTACCGTGACCCAACTGTTATATAAATCGAATTTACTGGAATAAGGGCGAAAACTCGGATCTTCTTTCTGAAATGCCTGCAGCGCTTCGGAGATGTTAGCAAAGGCCTTAGCACCATCGGCCAAGGCCAGCTTGCCAAAGGCTTGTAAAAAGAGCGGTGCATAACTCGCAGCCTGGACTTTGCTTACCACCGCTTCGGGCGTTGCATTGGCCATCTCAAAACGGCTAAGCAATGGCATCCCCGCTTGTGCTGCCAATGTGTCGGCACGGCCATCCCAGCCGAACCCGCCACCGGGTGCTGGCGCACCTGCGCCATCCGGATCAACAAGCTCGTTTGAATAAGCAGGAACGACTAATTTGTAGCGCAGCGATGGCACAGCACGCATGCCGGCCTTGTCTAGGGAAGAACCGCCTAACTGCACAGCCAGTGCATTCGGTGGACCATAAGCGCGATCAGGATCATGGCAGCTGGCACAGGACATGGCACCGGAAGCTGACAGAGATTTATCGAAGAACAGCTTCTTGCCAACTTGCGCAATCAGGCTCAGCGACGCATTGGCGGGTTGCGTGTCGCCGCTAGCGGCAGATGCTCCCGCACTGACTACTGGTGACGAGCTTTCAGGACCGCAGGCGAGCAGTAATGAGCAACACAGAAACACGAGCGCAAAACCAAATCCGCACACAGCCCGGTGTCCGGTCAGGTGTGAAAAATGAAGCGGGTTGCTGGAGGGATTTTGAAAATTTGCCATGATGAAGCTTTGCCGTTCGACTAATTAAATTGAGCGCATTTACGGTTCGAGTTACGCGACTTACGCAAATTACACGGCGCATGAAATGTCAAACTATTAGCCGGCATTATCTGTCTGCTTAGTGACAACAGAATGACAAGAAACGAACAGATGGCGGCGCTAACGCCGGAGATTTTTAATACATTTGTATGTCATATTGCCGAAATATATCAATTTTAAAATGGCCATTTTTTAGTCAATTCAACCATCGAAGGAATTCACACATGCCCACGAATAAGACGAAGACGCTCAGTACTCGCACCGAAAAAACAATCAATACTTCGCGCCGCAACCTTCTTAAAGGCGGCGTTGCCGCTGGCTTGATAGCAAGTGCTGGAACCTCGCTCCTGACTGCTTGTGGTGGCAGTTCCGCTTCTGCAAAGTGGAAGCCTAAAAAGACTGTCATCGTGATTCTGGAAAATCGTTCCTTCAAAGAATTAATCGGTAGTACGGATATGCCCTATCTGAATCAATTGGCTGCTGCGAGCGCGCTACTAACTAAATCGTATGCTGCCCCAACTCCTTACAACATCATTCCCACCGGTGGTGTTCCCCTTGCTGCCGATGCCAAGAATCTGACCACGACCGCGTGGACAATCGGCGCAAAGTTCATCCATGCATTGCCGGCGCGCGGCAGTCAAACCAACTATTTTTATCAATTTGCCGGGCACAACCAAGGCTTCGTACCAGATTGGTTTCAGCAGCCTGGCTCTGGCCGGTTGGCAAGCGCCGCATTGCCGGCATACCAGGATCAATACGGCAACACCTTGGTGGATGCAAACGGTAAACCCGCACCAAGTTTCAAGGGTGAAATTGGTCTCTCCAATGAGCTAGTCACCAGCTTCTCCAACGTCTCACTGCCATTCACAACACCCAACCTGGGTGCGGCCATCATCGAGCAAGGATTGAGCTTCGCGACGTTCTCCGAATCGCTGCCCTATCCTTCTTACAACGACAAAGCATTCAATCCCACCGGCGTGGCAGATGGCTACGCTCGTCGGCACAACCCGGCTATCAACTGGATCAATTTTTCGATTTACGCCAAGACCATCGCAAGCGACAAATTGCGCTTCACGCTGCCGGTCAGCTGCAACCTGGCGATGACCAACACAGTCGACCCGGACGGCACCAAGTATCCTGGCTTCATCGTTGACAAGGATGGAAAAACTGCTTCGTTTGACGCCTTGCCTACCGTTTCGCTAGTCGTGCCAAACAACATGGACAATATTCATACCGGCACGTTGATCGCGGCAGACGCCTGGTTGAAGGCTAACATCAAGCCGTACGCAGATTGGGCTGCCGCCAACGATGCGCTACTCATCGTCACCACCGATGAGGACGGTTTTACCGACGCCAGCAATGGCATTGCCAACGTTGGAACTGACACGCTCATTTCCCAATACTACCCAGGCAAAGGCGGTAGTTACATGTATGGGATGGACAACATCACGACGATGTTCTTTGGTCCATCCAACCGTATCAAGGCTGGACAGTTTGCAACCCGCGTGGATCACTTGAATGTGTTGGCAACGGTACTGGATATGTACGGAGCACTCGATAAATTCACTGCCGATTTCCGCACTGTGTGGAGTAGCGCTACGCACCCGATCAACCCGAAATGGCCAGGTGGAACAGACTCAGTGCGCCAGAATGAACTGGCTTCACAGTTAAACAATCTCAAGCCAATTACCGAAGTTCTCGCCGCTTAAGCAAAGCGCGCCCGTCGTGCGGAAAATGCATGGCGGGTGTGTGTATTGTGTTCATGGAAATTACTTAGACGATCAAGCATCTCGGCAATCCAACGTGGGCACAAGAACATGCCCAATCTACCCTCATAAAAAACATCTCAATCCAAAGGCGCAGTACGATAAGGATTTACCACTGCAGCAGAAATGACCGTGCCCTGATTACCCCAGGCATTGCGAATATAACTGAGCACCAGAGCTACCTCATCATCAGATAGCACAGTACCGAACGGTGGCATGCCGTAGGGTCTTGGATTGGCTTTGGTGACTGGTGCAAAGCCGCCTGCCAGAATTATCCGCAAGGGATTCGCGACATTTTGCATTTGCAGATTGCGATTGGCTTTGAGCGCGGGATAAATGTTGGCCACGCCGCTGCCGTCCTCGGCATGACATGCACTGCAATGGCTTGTGTAAAGGCTGCCGCCCTGCACCATGATTCTGGCCATCTCTTCCTTGCCGGCAGCAGGCGCTGCCAATGCTTGATCGAGCATATCAGGAGCTACTGTTTTGCGTTGTGGTAGCGCCTGTAAATACGTGCTCATGGCGCTGATATCGGCTTCGGACAGATATTGCAAACTACCTGCAACGACTTCTGCCATCGGGCCAAATACCGCCGCTTTATCGGATACGCCAGAGCGCAGCAATGCTTGAATCTGACTCGCCTGTAAATGCGCCAGCCCGGCTTCTTGTTTGGACACCAGCGAAGGCGCATACCAGTTAATCATCGCCAACTCACCGCCGGATAAATCTTGGCTACCGCCGTTTGCGCCCAAGGCGTTACGACTGCTGTGGCAGGCACTGCAATGGGCTAAGCCTGTGACCAGATAGGCGCCACGGTTCCATACGGCGTTCTGTTGCGCCTGCTCCTGATAGACCGCCGGGCGGAAATACAGGGCGCGCCAGAAAGCTAGTAAAAACCGCTGGCTGTAGGGGAAGTGCAAATTGTGCGGCTGATTCTCATGCTGTACCGCTGTCACTGTTTTGAAGTAGGCAAACATCGCATCGGTATCTGCGCGCGTCAATGTGCTGTAGTTCAGATACGGAAAAGCCGGATACAGCATTCGCCCATTTTTAGATTTACCATTATGCAGGGCGCGCCAAAAATCATCGGCGTTCCAATTGCCAATACCTGTGTCCTTATCTGAGGTGATATTCGGCGCAACAAAGTCACCAAACTCAGATTGAATCACGCGTCCGCCCGCATATGCAGCACTGCCACGTGCGGTATGACAGCCTATGCAATTACCCGCGCGTGCCAGATACTCACCTTGCGCAATTTCAGCTGCAGGATCGCGCTTGCTCTGTGTCTTGCTATAACTTGCAGTTTGCGCATCACCTAAAAAATAACCATAAACCGCCACACCTACTACTGACAAAAGCAATAAGGAAAGTACCGAGAAGAAAATTCTTTTCATCATGGCGTGGTCACTGTCATTACCGGAGCTACGCTTGGCGGCACGCTGCCACAAGAAACGGGCATTTTAAAACCCGGAATACCTTTTGCATCAATCGCTATCGGGTTGACTGGCATATTTTGCGCAGCCAGCCAGGCGGATACGGCGTAGATGTCTTGCGGCGCTAACTTCCGTGCAATCTGCTGCATGCAATCGGGCGCATAGGCGTGTCGGCTAGCGGTTTGCCAGGCACCGAGTTGCGCCACAATGTAATCACGCGGCAAACCTAGCAGCCCAGGAATATAGGGTGCAACACCGGTCATTTTTTCGCTATGGCAGGCGATGCAGGCAGGGATTTTTTGCGCCGATTCACCTTGCTGCACCAAAGTGCGCCCGCGCTCTAAAATTGCTGGCGCAATCTCTATCGATTGCGGTGCGGAATAAGGCGGATGCTGCTGAGAAAAATAATGCGCGATTTCATGTAGATACTCATCCGACATATTCGCCACCATATACGTCATCAAAGGATAAGTGCGCTTGCCTTCGCGGAAATTCTTCAGCTGGTTGAACAGGTAGCCTTCTGGCTTACCCGCAATGCGCGGATAGTAACCGTCACTGGCAGCTCGGCCATCTTTGCCATGACAGGAAGTACATGGCTTGAGCCTTTGCTCCAGGCTGTCGGGCACCGTGAGTGCCGCTGCCAGAGCTGGTGCGCAAATAAGAAAATTAAGAAAAATACGTAATAAAAAATGCATTTTTAAATAAATCAAAGATTGGCTCTCACCACAAATTCCACGCCGACTTCACGCCAGCATTCGATTTCTTTTTGCAACCAGAATGCTACGGTCGGATGCAAGCCAACCCAATCCTGTTTCATTTCTAATTCGATTCTATTTTTCATCTTCACACTAAAATCAGCATAATCAAGTTCTACGCGAGAGTGCATGAAGGTGACCGAAAGTCGCAAAGCCAACACAGCTTTGGCAAAATCGAGATCAGCAAAACCATCACTGATTTTTTTGAGATTACCTTTTTGGCTCAAGATCAATTTACTTAAGATGCGCTGCTCGCGCGTGGTGAACCCCGCCATGTCGGCATTCTCGACCATGTAAGCACCGTGCTTGTGGTAGCCAGTGTGCGAGACCACCATACCAATTTCGTGCAGCATGGCGCTCCAGTAAATATGGCGCACATGCGTATTGGTTGCTGGCTTAAGTTGCGCATACAAAGAGCAGGCCATTTCTGCGACACGATTTGCGCGTGAGGTATCCGCGTGAAACATCGCTACCACGTTATTCACCGATTGCTCGCGACGATCGCGTTTGGTTGAGCGCAAGTACAAATCCCACATCACACCCATACGCAAACCTGCTTCGATAGGATGCAAAATTATGATCTTAAATTCTTCCATTAAACCGATCAAAATTGCCAGACCACCGACCACCATCGAAACGCGTTCTGGCTTAATGCCGTTCAATTCCAGCCGGCTGATTTGCCCCGTTTGTATGCAATATTTTTTGAGTGTATTCAGACTTTCTAATGTCAGGCTTCCATCACCAAAGCCATTTTTACTGATGGCATCCGATATGGCGCGCATGGTGCCGGACGAGCCATAGGCATTGCGCCAATGTTGTGGTTGAAATGGTGGTGCAGCATCTTCGAACGTCGAACGCGCCGACAAGACCGAGGCATCAAATCCGGCCTGAGTGATTTTTCCATCAGGGAAAAATTTACTACTCTGTTTAACTGTACCGACACCGAAAGATTCGACATTGATGATTTCATGACCGTAGCCAAGTATAACCTCGGTAGAGCCGCCACCGATGTCCATCACCAGGCGACGCTCACCTGGAATGGCAATAGAATTCGAGACGCCCATGTAAATCAGACGCCCTTCTTCTTCTCCTGAGATCACTTCAATCTGGCAAGCAATGGCAGCTTCTGCCAGTGGCAATAGGTCGCCAATATTTTTAGCAATACGAAAAGTATTAGTCGCCACTACCCGCACTGCTTCAATCGGATAAGCGTTGAGAATTTCGCGGAAATTTTCCAGGCAAATGATGGCGCTTTGCATTGCCGCTTTCGACAAATTACCATTTTCATCGAGACCAGCGGCAAGACGAATTGGTGCACGCGCGCTCTTGACGACACGAATCACGTCACCGTCATGGCGACCTATGTGCAGGCGAAAACTATTGGAACCAAGATCAACAGCTGCGAACATCGTTAAACTTTCCTATTTGGATAAGCAATACAAAGACACATTGTAGCGATGAAATACAGCGTATCACTGCTCTCATCGAATATGAACTAAACTATATTAATCAATATTTATGACACGGCGGTGACGATGTTAAAACTAACTAAGTCAGATTTATTGAGGTACAAAGAAACGGCCACTCAAACTCTCCAAACCTGTCGTTTTCAGCACCTCTGCCAAACGTATAGCCGGTCGTTTCGCAGGTAAGCCCTTGTATTCAGCAACGATCAATTCATTCTTCATCGAATGCTCCCATCCTACCAATTCAGTCACACGCACGGAGTAACCATGCGCTTCTAGCTGCAGACAGCGCAGTACATTGGTGATCTGGCTACCGAACTCTCGCGTATGTATTGGATGCCGCCACATTTCCGAGAGTGGGTTATCACGTACTGCATCGCCTTTACTCTTACGCAATTCTGCTGCGACTTCGGCTTGACAACAAGGTACCAGCACCATGAATTTCGCTTTCTTTTTCAAAGCAAATTCTATCGCATCATCGGTCGCAGTATTGCAAGCATGTAGCGCGGTGACGATATCAATTTTATCCGGCAATTCTGCAGAAGAGCTTGAATCTGCCACCGATAAATTGAGAAATGACATACCCGGAAAATTCAATTTATGCGCCAGCTCACGCGACTTCTGCACTAACTCGTCGCGTGTTTCTATGCCATAGATGCGCGACTTGCCGCCATTTGATTCATCACCTTCGTTCTGTACCTTAAAAAATAAGTCATACAGAATAAAACCCAAATAAGATTTGCCCGCGCCATGATCGACCAGGCTGACCTTGCCATTTTCTTTCTGTACTTGCTGCAGCAATGGCTCTATGAATTGATACAGGTGATAAACCTGCTTCAATTTGCGCCGGCTGTCCTGATTCATCTTGCCGTCACGCGTCAGGATATGTAATTCTTTGAGCAACTCTATCGATTGTCCAGGCCTGATTTCGTGCTTGTCATTATTATCCGGCTTAACTTTCATCGGGCGTCCTATCTTTAAGTGACTGCAAATGCCATAGCGCTTAATTGTAAGCGCACAAAGCAAAAAGGACTCAGGTTTTCACCTGAGCCCTTCGTAATTGGTAGGCCGTGCGGGATTCGAACCTGCGACCAACGGATTAAAAGTCCGCTGCTCTACCAGCTGAGCTAACGACCCAAAACTGCTTTTTCAAGATGCTTCCAACTCATTCGTCAGAAGATCTTTTTATAAAAAATCATAAGAAACAAACTTGAATGTTTGCTTATAAATAAAAATGACTTAGGCTTTCACCTAAGTCATTCTAAATTCGTGGTAGGCCGTGCGGGATTCGAACCTGCGACCAACGGATTAAAAGTCCGCTGCTCTACCAGCTGAGCTAACGACCCGAAAGAACGAAATTATAGGGGGTTTCGCTCGCCCTGTCAATCAGCCCTCTGGATTATTTTACTGAGGACATGCGGCTCTTCGCTACTTGTGCCGCTTCCGTGTCAGGGAATTTCGCCATGACAGCCTCTAAAGTTTTCTTACTTGCCGCTTTGTCTTTTAATTCGAGTTGGCAGCCTGCAATATACAACATCGCGTCTGGCGCTTTAGGATGATCGGCTTGATTTTTGACCAGCGTCTGCAAAGACGAGATCGTATTCTTGCAATCACGTTGTGCGTAATAGGAGTTACCCAGCCAATATTGGGCGGCACCGACGTACACAGACTGAGGATAATTTCCGATAAAACTAGAAAACGCTCCGCTCGCATTTTTATAGTCGGCAGCTTTAAATAAAGACATGGCTGCGTCATAGGCGCGCTGCTCATTCATATCTACCGTCGCTTCTACGCCATCGACAGTGATTTTCTTCGGTTCCATTTTGCGCAGTCGATTATCCAGATCGACATAAAAATCTTGTTGGCGACGCTGCGTATTCGCCAGATCGTTGACCAACACTTCAATCTGCCCACGCAATTTTGCGACTTCAGCACGCAACTGCTCATTTTGATTTGATAAATCAAGTGCACTACTTTTATCCGCTTTTGTATCGAGCTTGCTATCAAGTTTGACATTTAAGGCATCGATCTTAGTCCGTACATCGAGTATTGCCCTGCGCGCCTCATCATCATCAAATATACCCGCAGATGCTATCGATGGAAGTAACATGAAAGCCGTCGTTGCGGCGATGAGATATTTGGCAAGAGAAGATAGTTTCATGTTTATGGCATCTAATTAGGTTGAAAATTCTGATTCAAAAATCTGGCACAAAATACAGGTTCAAAATACAAAAATATAAAACTGATCTCACAAGCAATTCGGGCTTTGCAACAATGCAAAGCCCGAAGAGGTTGTCACTAATAAGCGCTATCTAATTTATATCGTTGATATCGGATATCGCTATTAACACCGATTACTGATAGACAATATCAGAACGGCGATTTTCGGCCCATGACGCTTCATCGCTACCAGTTGCTTTTGGCTTTTCTTTACCCAACGATACCGCTTCAACTTGTGTTTCTGGCACGCTTAACAAGCCCAATGCTTTACGAACAGCTTCAGCACGCTTCTGACCTAGGGCCAGATTGTATTCGCGACCGCCGCGTTCATCAGTATTGCCTTGAATTAAGATCTTGCGACCTTTGTTAGCAACTAGGTATTTTGCATGTGCTTCTACCAGTGCTTTAAATTCATCTTTAACGACATAACTATCGTAGTCAAAATACACACTACGCTTAGCCAAAATGCCTTTTGGATCGTTCAATGGATCAACCGCAGGAGCAACTACAGTATTCACTGCGCGGGTATCCGCTGGAGCGACTACAGTTTTTGCTGAATTATCGACTACTTCTGGAACTGGATCCAACTTGACTGGTGTACTACAAGCTGTGATCAATGCAATGCTGGAAATCAACATTGCAAGAGTTTTGGATGATGAACTAATGCGCATAAACTTCTCCTGTAAATTAAGAACTAAATATTGAAAATAGTACAAATAGCGTAATCAAACGCTATTATTTCATAAAAGGACCCCAAGTGGGCTCCCGAATATCACCGGCTTGCACCGTTAATTTTTGTTTTACTTTGCCATCAGTAGACACCACAGCTAAAGAACCTCGGCGACCAGACTCTGTGGCATACATAATATATCTGCCATTAGGCGAAAAACTCGGCGACTCATCCTTGACGGTGTCAGATAATCGTTGCTCTTGGGCGCTAGTCAAGTCCAACGAATATAACTGAAACTTACCATCACGACGTGAAATATACGCCAAAGTAGTGCCATCTGGTGAGATACGTGGAGTGATATTATAACTCCCTCCGAAAGTCACCCGCTTTGCCTCGCCGCCGTTAGTACCCATGCGGTAAATCTGCGGGCCACCACTGCGGTCACTTAGGAAGTAAATAAATTGACCATCAGCAGAGAACTGTGGCTCAGTATCAATCCCGCTGGTAGTTGTTAATCTTTGCAAACCACTGCCATTGGAATTCACCGAATAAATCTGGGTCAAGCCATCACGCGAGAGTGCAATGGCTAGCTTACTGCCGTCTGGCGACCAGGCAGGCGCAGAATTACTGCCTTTGTAATTGGCAATCACAGTGCGTTCACGCGTAATCAGATTTTGCACATACACGACTGGTTTTTTGGCTTCAAATGAAACGTATGCAAGCTTGGTACCATCTGGCGACCAGGCCGGCGAAATGATAGGTTCATTGGAACGCAGGGCGACCTGGATACCATCGCCATCGGCATCAGCGATCTCAAGTCTGTATTCTGATCCCGCCTTGGTTACATACGCGACACGGGTAGAAAAAACACCGCGCACGCCAAGCAATTTTTCATAAATATCATCGGCTATTTTGTGCGCTGTTAATCGGGTATTCGTTGGTAGCGCAGCCACAGAAAAGCCCGATAACGTGGATGATTTGATGGTATCAAGCAATTTGTAACGGACATCGAAACGACCATCACTGAGTTTTTGCACGCTACCGACCACCAGTGCTTCTGCGCCACGCGCTTTCCAATCGCCAAAATTAACTGCGCTGGTTTCAGAAATTACAGAACCTACATCGATCAATTTGAAGTATCCACTGCGCGCAAGATCGTCACGAATGATGGTAGAAACTTGCTGTGGTGCGAGCCCCTCATCAGCAAATATAGCAACGGCTATTGGCAATTGGGTAGATCCGACACCGGACACTTCCACCCGCAATTGTGCCTGCGCCGTACTTGCCACTATCAAACCACCCAACACAGCAACTCTCAATAAGGAAAATAGTTTCATCAAATTTTATTCTTTCATCTTATGAACATACACAATACTTGCAGGAACCTCGCCGGATTTATCACGCGGAAAAGGCAGCGATTTTTCGATCGCTTTTTCAACCGCATCATCAAAAGCGGGAACGCCTGATGATTTCAACTTTCGTATCGCTCCACGCAGAGAACCATCGGGCAAAAGATCGATACGATATTCTACCGTGGGGTTATTACTGGATGTATCACTCGCATTAAACACGGTATTTGAACGCACCTTGGCAGCAATGCGTGCCGCGTAACTTGCGTCACCACGATTATTACCGGTTGATTTTGCGGCATCGCCTGTGCCGCCACTGCCGGTGTTACCCGCTTGCCCGGCTAATCTACGCATGTTTTCCGCAAAGACTTTATCGCGAACAAATTGCTCTTTAGTCAACAGTTTCTTTTTTGCATCAGTTTCATCGGTTTTCTTTTTTTGTTCCGCGAGTTTTTCTTTCTTTAATTCCGCCTTTAATTCTTTTTCACGCCCTAGCTTGTTTAACTCTTCTTGTTTTTTCTTTTCCATCAGCTTACGTTTTTTTTCCTGCATCAATGCAATTTCCGGGTCTTCTAGCGGCTCTTCTTTCGGCAAAATTTTTACGACTTCTTTCTCCGGCTCAGGCTGACTTATTTCTACCGGAATTGGTTTCGGTGCTGCCTGCCGCGTTGTCATATCCCAGACTTCAGCCTCAACTGCCGTAGTTTGTTGGCTTTGCCACCGTACTCCCACCCAAAGAAATGCCAACAACAGACCATGCACCATTGCTGCAAGCGCCATCGAGCGCCACTCTGCAGGTCGTGCAAACATGTCCGTCGGTGAAGCTGGATAAGTATTCGGGGAAAATTCTGTCATGAATGCATTGGATCAGTGATAAAGCGCGAAGTTCAATATTGAGATGATTTTAGTTTCATTTGAAACACTATTTTAATAGTATTAGCGCTAAGCATTCGTCATTCCTCTCTATTTACTTTTAAAAGGCGAAATTATAGTCTTCATTTAGCAAAAAATCGGAGAGAGGAATTAATGGAAAGAAAAAGTGTAATACGCATCCACCGATGCTTCAGTACCTTTACGGGCAATAACGCTAATACGGCGAGTCAACTGCCAACTGAGTTTCAGTGCTCCGCTCGCATCCGAGAGGCCACGCTCTACCGACAAAACCAAACCAGGCCTTAAACGTTTGCCAATACTTAAAACCTGATCACCAGATACCGAGCCCACCGCGGTTGAACCGGCCACAGTTTGCCCTGGTAATTTAGAGCTACCGGCGGCCTCGGCCGAGCCTATTGAAAACTCATCAAATCCCAGGCCTTGAACAATATCGCGCGGAATGTTTCGACCAGTATCATCGCCAAAAATTGCTCCAGCTGCCGATAACAACACACTCGCTTGATTATTGGCGATATCGGCTGTCCCCGTACCTAATACCAGCCACGACAGTTTCTCAGCATCCGGAACACTCGGCTCAGACACCAGGTGTACTTTCGGCGACGAAACCGTGCCTACCACTTCAACTCCGGCTTCCACTTCCAGTCCTTTTCTCAGTGCCCGAATATTCAAACCGGGATTACTCGGCATTCCCTGGAAGTTTAATATTCCACGTTCTATCGTTAATTTCTGACCGTAGCCTTCATAGATTCCATCTTCAGCGCGAATACTGCCAGTAGCCTGCAAGGCTGACCCGTCATTACTACGCAAGCGTACTGTTCCCGCCAGTCCGGTATCGAGTCCACTACCAACAAAAACAAACTGCGGCCCCATATCCAGGGTGATATCGAGACGAGTTTTAATTCCTTTTTTTCCTGTCTCAGGCTCATTCTCCTGAATTCCATTTTTCTTCTTGCCACGGTTCACTACGACGTCACTGGACAAACTTGGTGACGGAGTCTTCGGCAATTTAAAGTACGCGCCATCGGCATTTAATTGGCCTGTTAGCGACCAAATATTACTCAGTTGTTTAATATGAGTTTGACCGCTCACGACAAGCCATCGGTCTTTTCTTTGCAAGAGCGGAAATTTTTGAAACTCCGCCGAGATACTGCCGTTTTGGCCAGCTATATCGATCTCACCACTGGCATTAAACTCACCGGTTTGGCCTAGCCAATTAATGTCGCGGAATTTAGCATGCTTAGGCATCACAGAGACTTTATTACTGAACTTCAATTGATTAAGTTTGACATGTTTCTCATCAAGCTCAGCGCTCAAACTCCCGTTCGGCAACAATACCCCTTCTGAAGCAAACGCTACTTCTAGCTCGCGCCCTTCAATTTGTGCCTTGTACTGCGGCTTGCCGATCACCCCACCGAAACTTGCATCGAGTTTCAACTTACCTTTTAATGCCAAGCCCGGGTTAAGCCAAGGTCCCAGCCATTGCAAATCCTGCACGTCAGCATGTAAATCCCCGTCCAGCTTAGCGTCGTCGAACACATTCCATTGAGCGCCATTTTTCCTTAATTGCGAATTGGCGTTTAAGGCCCAAATCCCTAAACGGGTGCCGGAAGTACTTACTTTTAGCGCGATACGTTCAGCATCGGTACCTGCAACCAAACCACCCAACTTCAGGCTCATTTGTAAGTCACTCAAGCCCATCGCCATCGCTTGCCCGGTACCATCGACATCATTGATGCGGATGTCACCACTCTGACGCAGCAGATGCAACTCACCACGTATGTTATCTTTTAATTGCACGTCCCAATCCGCGTTCACCAACAAATCACCTTCAATGGCGTACTGCGGATTCAACAAATTGCTCACATCAATAATTTTTACATCGGTCAGCTTCCCACTTGTCTTGATACTCGCTGGCGTCCACTCAAATTCATCAAGCGTTAATTTTCCAAGCGCACCATTTAATTGTGCGCTTCCTACATGCAGCGCGAATTTGTCTGTCACTTTTTCTGCCGACATCTGCACTGGCGCTTGCAACTTCAGGCCAGGATCACCGCTTAAATTCAGGCTCGCGATTTGACCACGCCATTGCTGGGCCTTAGCAGCTGTCACTTGCAAACCACCTGCGACGCTGAGGGAAAATTGACGTGCCGCATTCAGGCTGGCAGTCAAATCGATCTGGTGAGCATCGCGTGTCCCTTTAAGGTTCAAGGCAAGCCGCTCTGCAATGAGTGGTAATTTAGTTGATCTATTTTGCTCTGGCACCGCAAGATTTGAACGTAATTCTTGCACTGCGATATTGCCACTGACAACCGCGTCCTTTTCACTTCCCAGATTCATAGTGGCAGTTAACTTATCGAGATAAATTTGCTTTTCAATTCCTATTCCTTGCGCCAGCAGATTCATCTTAACTGCGGGATTAGCCAGAGCGCCGCGCACGTGGACATCCGCTTGCATCGCTCCAGTGAGATTTATTCCAAGCAAATGCGAAAACGCGGGCACGTCCGGCACGTCGAGCTTAAGCACCAATTCGTCTTTTTCATTACCCCAGGCACCTTGCGCATTGATGGTATTTTTTCCCCAATGAAGATCCATTTTTTTGAAGGAGATAGTCTGCCCTTCTTGCCAAATTGCGTCTACTACGCCTGATAAAGTCTGACCCGCATACTCACCGCTCACATGCGGCAGCTGAACATCAAGGAATAATTTCGGTTTGAGTTGCCCGGTAAGCTGGACATCCGCATCGATATGTCCCGCTGGCAGTTTCACCCAGCGTGACGGATCAAAACGCACTACATCGCCTTGCAAATTAAATTTTTGGTTCTCAGAAAAATCAATCTCGCCCTTACCTTGTAAGTGCGAATCTGCAGCGATTAATTCAAATCGATTTAAGCGTAGTGCCGAATTATTTTTATCGCTTTTCCCATTACCAATTACATAGTTCGCATCGATCTTTAAGCTGGCACGCGGATCTTGCAATTGCGCTTGAAAATTGACTACAGTGCTATCTGGCTTTTTTTCCTCATGGCGTGTTGTGGTCGCAGCATGGATCAATCCGGTGATCTGCGTCGGCCGGATACGGCTATCAAGTTGCGCCAAATTAATCGCATCCAATTCAAAATTCGCATCAACCAGTGGCAAACCTTTCTCTGCCATTTTTACATTGGCCTGACCGATCAATTTTCCATTTCCGGAAACCCGCACAGTGGCATTAGTGAATTGCAGCGCAGTGTCTGACCTACGTACATCTGAACGCAAAGAAATAACCGGCAGGGCATTTTGATCTATCCGCCCTGGTTTGGTGTTTTCTATCGCGATGTTGCCGCTCATGGCCTCAGCGCTATCAATGACATTTGCACCATTCGTCGCTTTGGATTTGTGCGTGACGTTTGCGGGCAAAGCCGATGACAGTACCGTCTGCAAATTGGCATTCACTTGTAAATTTGCCTGCGGCGCATCGGCAAAAAAATCAGCGGGATTCAATCCCTCAATATTCGCCTGAACAGCACGCAATGGCTGGGACGAGAAAGGCATTAGTGTGACGCTAAAGCCGCCTTTAAGAATTGCCTCGTGCTTGCTATTATTTTTGCTAATTGCGACAGACGAATCCTCATTATTATTTTCGCTAATCGCTTGTGCTGAAACGCTTATTTGCGCCAGAGATCCTTGCAATACACCGTTCACAGCGACAACGGGAATCTCCTTATGCGCTTGGCCGTGATAATCGAAAGTTGCGTGCAGGGCGAAGGGTTTTCTGTTAGCAATTTGCCCTTGCAAATGTACAACCCCCAATGGTGAAGTGAATCCCCCGGTCACTACATGCAGCACTTGCGTAGAATCTAGCTGCGCGGTCAAAGCACTCAATTGCAGCGTCGGCAATGCGCTACCATCTTTCTGTAAAGCGGCGAGACTCAATCGACCCAGCGCTGCATTTTTTATTTTGACAGAAAGTGGCAAACGTAAATCAGCAGGCAATTGCGCCGGGCTGGTATCGGCGACACTGGCTATACGTAGCGCGCTCAGCTCCAATGTATCGATGACGAGTTTTCCATACAATAGCGTACGGGGTTGCCAAAGCAATTTAATACCGCTCGCCAGCAATTTAGTTTTTTCACTGTTGTACGATAGCTCATCGATATGCACTTCATCAGCAAGTCTTCCGCTGACACCGGATAGTTTGACGATATCGCCACTCAGCCATTGGCTTATTTGCAGTAACTTTTGAGTACCAATTTGCGTCCAACACGCCCAACTCACCAATGAAATTAATAAAACAAGGATAGTGCCGAGAATCGCCAACGTTTTCAGCGCGACACGACGCAGCGAAGTAGGCGCTGAAGGCGTTTGCGGCGAGATTATTTTTTCCTCGTGCGTTGAATCATTCGAATTTTTCTGACTAGTCATTGCCTGGATTCATCTTAAAATGCGATCGCAATCGAAATATCCAGACGGAGTTTTTTTGACTGTTTTCCGTAAGCCAGATCCAGCGCCAAGGGGCCAGCCGGAGTTTTGTATCGGAGTCCCATGCCAACGCCTTCTTTGGCGTGGAACTCACGCCAAGTATCTGCGGCATCACCCACATCGACAAACGCCGCGCTCCCCAGATTCGATCCATACCAATGTACGTACTCAGCACTGGCAGTAGCCATGACACGGCCACCAGTCACACTTGCCGGATGTTGTATGCCCAAGCTTTGGTAACGATAGCCGCGCACGCTGGTGCTGCCACCGGTGCGGAACAAATAATCTTCAGGAATACCGGTCAGGCTTGCCGAAAACATCTGCCCAGCTTCCGCCCGCAAAATAACACTGTCTTCTTTACCGGCCGGTATCCAGCGTTGTAACTTGCTATACAGACGAATAAATCGTTGGTCCGAAATCACAGCCTTTTCTGAAATGGCTGCGTCAAGCTGAACGATTTGCCCTTTGCGCGGCGCAAATTGATCATCCACATCACGCCAGGTCCAGCCAAAATTGGCGACTAGTGCCCGGCTAAAGCGCTCAGGTTCACCATCTGGTCGATTTTTTTCCAACGTTAAATTGAGCCCCATGCGTTGCTCGAAATAGCCAAGGTTGTTAGTGCGTTTAATCCCTATTGCCGAACGATTTTGCAGTAGACCAGAGACATCCAATCGATCAACTAGAACACCGAATGAATCCAATTGATCACGTGTTCGGGGTGGGAGATAAATATCGGCATACGCCAACTGCCGCCTTTGCTCCAAGCGCACTGCGCTGCGCAAATCCCAGGCGTTTTCAAGGACATTGCGATCCCGGTACGACAGCTCGGTTCTGAAACCAGTATTACTACTATAACCGGCACCTAAGGCCAGATCGCGTGCTTTACGCTCAACCACATCAACCTCGATGGGCACCGCTTCTGCCTTGAGTGGATCAGGATCAACATTCACTGCGACAGTAGAAAAATACGCTGAATTTTGCAAGGCTCGCTGATATTCCAGCAAACGCGTGCGCGAATAGGCTTCACCTTTCCTGGGTGGTTCAAATCGTTCAAGCAAACTCTGCGGGTAACGCTGCAGGCCGCTTACTTTAATTTCACCCAAGACGAAAGGTGGACCACTATCGACAGTCACACGTAGACTTGCCATGTGACTGTCGGCATCAATCACCGCCGCACTATCAAGAATAGTTGCAGCTGCATAATTATCAGAGCGGAGATTTTCGGACAGTTGATTCTTTGCACTTACCCATTCGCTATCGCGAAATGCGGCACCGTTTGGCAGTGACCAATTCGCGATCAAGCTATTTTTCCGCGCGAGTGCCTGGCCTTGCCCTAATTTAGCAGCATCCTCCAAAGCACCAGAAAATTGAATCTCGAGATCTTGTA
>JANYFV010000271.1 GCA_025359635.1 Undibacterium sp.
CACTCAAACTGTATTGCGCACGTCTGGTCGATGAAGAGCGCAGCGGCATGACAGCGCAAGCGCGTACTCAGGCATTATTGTTGCTCGATATTTTGACCCCGGTCGCCAAATCCTGGCCCTCGCAATGGTGTCTGGAAGCGAATAGTCTGGCGATACAAGTTCATGGCGGCTATGGCTACACCCGCGAATACAATGTCGAACAATTTTACCGCGACAATAGACTCAATCCTATTCATGAAGGCACGCACGGCATACAAGGCCTGGATTTACTCGGGCGTAAAGTGAGCATGAAAGATGGTGCCGCTATGCAGGCTCTGGCAACCGAGATTCAAACGACGGTTACGCGCGCTGTTGGCCATACAGATTTAGTCGATTACGCGCAAGCGCTGTCACTCAATCTACGCCGCATCGGCATGGTCACGCAGGCTTTGTATGCGGCTGGCGATGTCAACATCACGCTGGCAAATGCCTCGCTGTATCTTGAAGCTTTCGGTCATATTGTGGTGGCATGGATCTGGCTAGAACAGGCTTTGCTGTCGGTGGATAAGCAAAATCATCATGAGGCAAATTTTTACGCAGGAAAATTACAAGCCTGCAAATATTTTTATCATTGGGAATTACCTAAAGTTCAGCAGCAATTGGAGTTACTCGGTAGTCTGGATACCACTACGTTGGATATGCAGGATGCCTGGTTTTAAATAAAACATTCCGGAGAACGCATGAAAAACAAAGTACGTAGCGTCAAACAATTATTCGATTTAACAGGTAAAACCGCCTTGATTACCGGCGGTTCACGCGGTCTTGGTTTACAAATGGCAGAAGCTCTGGGTGAGCAAGGCGCAAAAGTTGTGCTGTCTTCGCGCAAGCAATCGGATCTGGATGAGGCAGTGGCGCATCTTAAAAATCTTGGTATTGATGCCAGCGCAATCGCCGCTGATCTAGGTAAAGACAGCGCTATTACTCCGCTAGTGGATGAGGCTTTGGCGCGCCTTGGTCATATCGATATTTTAATTAATAATGCCGGTGCAACCTGGGGTGCGCCAGCTGAGGATCATCCTATCGATGCCTGGGATAAGGTGATGAATCTGAATATCCGTAGCATTTTTTTGATGTCGCAGGCAGTGGGCAAACGCTCCATGATTCCACGTAAATCTGGCCGCATCATTAACATCGCGTCGATCGCCGGCTTATCTGGCAATGCGCCTGGCACCATGCAAACCATCGCCTACAATACATCCAAAGCCGCTGTGATCAACTTCACGCGCACGCTTGCCGGTGAGTGGGGTGTACATGGTATTACTGTCAATGCAATTGCGCCTGGTTTCTTTCCATCCAAAATGACTCAGGGTATTTTGCAACATCTGGGTGAAGAGCGGCTGGCAAAAGAAGCGCCGCTACAACGCATAGGCGATGATGAAGATCTCAAGGGTGTAACGATGCTGTTTGCCTCAGATGCTGGCAAACACATTACTGGCCAGACTTTGGCCGTGGATGGCGGCGTTTCTGCGGTGTAAGGATAGTTGAAGAATGGAAAATATGAGTCTCTCCGAAACGACAGTAAACTCACCATCGATAGTGGAGCCAACTCAGGCACTCAATCCCTTCCTTCACGATTTGGGTGTCGAATTTTTGCAGATGAAAGATGGTCGCGCCACTTTGGCTTTAGACCTGACCGAACGCCATATGAATAGCTGGCAAATCACCCATGGCGGTGTGCTCATGACCATGCTTGATGTGGTGATGGCGATGGCCGGACGTTCATTGAGCGCAGAGCTGAAGGGTGTCGTGACGGTAGAAATGAAAACCAGTTTTTTACAACCTGGCGGCATTGTTGGCGGACGTATTGAGGCACGCGGAAAAGCGTTTCATCAATCCACCACCATGTGTTTTTGTGAAGGTGAAATCTGGAGTGGCGAGAGATTGGTCGCCAAGTCTATGGGTACATTCAAATATTTACGTCGCCTGAAATCGGGCGAGAATATGAAAAAACTTTGCGGTAGCGATTGAAAAAATTAAGGAAAATATGATGACAACTACTTACCAACCTAATTACCAACGCATAGTTCTGGCATCACGCCCAAAAGGTGAAGTCAGTGCGGAAAATTTTCGCCTTGAAACGCTAGCAGTTCCAGAGTTAAAAGAAGGCGAAGTCCTGATACGCAATCACTATTTATCGCTAGATCCCTATATGCGGATGCGCATGGAAGACGTTAAAAGTTATGCCGCACCACAAGTGATAGGCGAGACCATGATAGGTGGCACGGTGGGTGAAGTTGTCGCCTCTAAGAACCCCAAATTTTCTATCGGCGATAAAGTGGTTGGCATGCTGGGATGGGCGGAGATGGGTGTATCAGACGGAGTTATGTTGCGCAAAGTCGATACCACGCATATTCCTTTATCCGCCTACCTCGGTTCAGTCGGCATGCCAGGCATGACGGCGTGGTACGGTTTGACGCAGATTATGCAGGCTAAAGAAGGCGAGACTATCGTCGTCTCAGCTGCGAGTGGCGCGGTCGGCAGCGTGGTCGGGCAACTGGCAAAATTGCGCGGTTGCCGCGCGGTTGGTATCGCTGGCGGTGCAGAAAAATGTGCGTATGTAGTCAATGAATTGGGCTTTGATGCCTGCGTCGATTATAAGGCGGGGAATTTACAGACTGCCTTGGCGGCAGCTACACCCGACGGGATTGATGCGCTGTTTGAAAATGTCGGCGGCGAAATTCTCGATGCCAGTCTGGCACGCATGAATCCTTTTGGTCGTATTGCATTGTGCGGCATGATCGCCGGTTACGACGGCG
>JANYFV010000375.1 GCA_025359635.1 Undibacterium sp.
CTTGCTGGGTATCGCCGGTCTGATCATCGGTATGAGCACCAGCGGTATGCTCAGCATCTACGCCTTTACCAGCATCGGCCTATTTTGCAGCACGCTATGGCCATGTATTTTCACGCTTGCAATTAGCGGACTAGGCAAACATACCGGCCAAGGCAGTAACTTCCTGATCATGATGATTATGGGCGGTGGTATCGTCAGCTGGCTGCAAGGTTTTATGGCGGACAAAATCGGTATACAAATGAGCTATATCGTCGGGGTCATTTGTTTCGCTTATCTAGCGTTTTACGCCTGGAAAGTGAAAGCGATTTTGGCCCATCAAGGTGTCGATCTGGAGAAGAAACTCGATGTTGCACACTAAGTGCTTGATGCAGTGAGCACACATCCATTCCAACATATTGCCATAGTCGGCGGCGGCACGGCTGGCTGGATGACAGCCAATTTGCTGGCGCAACGATGGCAATCGCATGGCATTAAGATCAGCCTGATTGAATCGGCTGACATCGGCATCATCGGTGTCGGTGAGGGTTCTACACCGTTCTTACGGCAGTTTTTTCATCAACTCGATATTCCGGAATCTGTATGGATGCCTGCTTGTAATGCGACTTACAAATGCGGCATTCGTTTTCCCAACTGGTCGTCGGTGCCGGGTTACGAAGAATATGTGCATCCGTTTTTTAATCAGCAGGATCTGCTTACCGGCAACGAATTTTTCACCAATGCCTGCTTGCGCCGACGCGGTACAGATGCAGACGCGAATCCACAGGATTTCTTTATTGCCGCAGAATTGGCACGCCAAAGAAAAGCGCCGCTGTATTTGCCACGGCCAGTGCATCTAGAAACACCGGCGACCGATTATGCCTATCATTTTGATGCGGGCTTACTCGGACAATTCTTAAAAAACCATGCAAAAAAACTCGGGGTGCTTCATCAAATTGCTGCGGTGGCACAGGTAAGGCGCCATGAAAATGGTGACATCGCGCAGCTCATCATGCATAGCGGCGCGACAGTGAACGCCGATCTCTTTGTCGATTGCAGTGGCTTTAAAGGCTTGCTGATCAATGAGGTTTTGGGCGAGCCTTTTATCCCCTACAAAGAGAATCTGTTGAATGACAGAGCCATCGCGCTACCGACCGCGCTAGATAGCGATGAGCTTCCTTCGGAAACGGTATCAACAGCATTGCGCCATGGCTGGGCCTGGCAGATACCTTTAACCAATCGCTACGGCAACGGTTATGTGTACGCCTCTGATTTTGTCACGGCTGAACAAGCAGAACAAGAGTTGCGCCAGCACCTAGGCGCTGCCGCACACAATCAAGAGGCGCGTCATCTTAAAATGCGCGTGGGCCGGATAGAGCAACACTGGCGCAATAATTGTCTGGCCATCGGCCTGTCGCAAGGCTTCATCGAACCGCTGGAAGCGACCGCCTTGATGCTGATACAATTTTCCGTAGTCAATTTTATCGCCATGATCGAGCAGGCAGATTTTGGCCGCAGCAGGCAGGCGCAATTCAATCAGCGCATCAACCAGATGTTCGAAGGCGTGCGCGATTATGTAGTGGCACACTACCAATTAAACACCCGCAACGACAGCGACTATTGGCGCGCAAACCGCGCGCACAAGAATATTTCTGATCGTCTGGCAAGTATTCTTGAAGTCTGGGACCAGGGCGGAGATTTTGAAGCTGAACTCACCAGGCACGGCGATGCATTAATGTATCAACGACCATCCTGGTATTGTATTTTGGCGGGTATGGGGCGCTTTCCAGCAAAGCTGCAAACTGCGATGGGCAGAGAAAAAGCTATCAGCAAAGTGCAAGCACGCGCTGCGACGGCGGAGATCGCCAAACATTTTTATGCTCACCGTGGGTATTTGAATCGCATGTAAAACGCAGCTCGCGTAGGTGCAGTTATCCACGCCAGGCTAAATGTAAAGTCTGCCATTGCATAAAAAATAGCAGACAGAACAAAGACCTTAATCATCCCTATCCAAATGCAAAGAAATAAAACTAGTAGGCACCGCACAAGGCTCTTCATCAAAGGCAATATCGCCATTCGCATCAGCCACACCGGTCGCCGCGAGATCTTTAAATCCAAATAAATTTTTGTCCATCAAATGTGAAGGCACGACCGTTGATAGCGATGAGAAAATACTCTCGACGCGGCCGGGATATTGTTTCTCCCATTCGCGCATCAGATTCTTGATTTGCTTGCGTTGCAGGTTCTCTTGCGAGCCGCATAAATCACAGGGGATGATGGGAAATTTTTTGACCTGGGCGTAGCGCTCGGAATCGGCTTCCTTGACATACGCTAATGGTCGAATGACGATGTGCTTGCCGTCATCGGATTGTAGTTTGGCTGGCATGCCCTTGAGTTTGCCACCAAAAAACATATTCAGGAAGAAGGTTTCGAGGATGTCGTCGCGGTGATGGCCGAGGGCAATTTTGTTGGCACCGAGCTCATCGGCGACACGGTATAAAATGCCACGGCGCAGTCGTGAGCATAGCGAGCAAGTGGTTTTTCCTTCGGGGATCAGGCGCTTGACGATGCTGTAGGTATCCTGATTTTCGATATGAAACGGGATGCCAAGTTTTTCCAGATACGCCGGCAAAATATGGTCAGGAAAATTCGGTTGTTTCTGATCCAGATTGACCGCGACGATTTCAAAATTGATCGGCGCGCGTTCGCGCAGCGTCATCAAGATATCCAGCAGGGCATAACTGTCTTTGCCGCCTGAGAGGCAGACCATGACCTTGTCGCCTTCTTCTATCATATTGAAATCGCCGATGGCCTGGCCGACCTGACGGCATAGGCGCTTGTGCAGTTTATTGTTTTCGTAGGTGATTTTTTCCTGCGATTTTTGTGAGACTGCGCTCTGTTCTACTGTTGTGGCTTGCATGATATTGATCGTTTCTAGGCTTCGTTCTTGATCTGAAATACTTCCACGCCGACGCCTTCGCAATCGGGATAGACATCGGGCTTCATGGTCGAGACGCGTACCGCACGCACGCGTGGATGTGCCAGCATGATGCGGGCGACATCGTCGCATAAGGTCTCTTGCAAATGCACATGGCCTTGCGCGATCCGTGCCGCGATAGTGCCGCGCATGAAGTCGTAATCGACGACCTCATCGAGTTGATCGGCGACCGGTGTAGAGAGCGATAGCGGGATGTACAGGTCGACATTGATGATCACCCGCTGCTCGCCCTTTTTCTCAAATTCGTGCACGCCGATGTTGATCGAGACTTCGTAGTTGCGTAAAAACAGGCGGCGGCAATCGGCCAGTTGTGGGTGGTGCAGGATGGATAACATAGGTATTTACTTATAAAGATGAAACTGGTTTTGCGCTAGCGATAAACATGACGTCGCGCTGCAAGGGAATTAAGTGCTGGCCGCCATCGACCAGTAAAGTGGTGCCGGTGATGGCGGCTGACTCGGCCACGAAGCAGACGGTATTGGCGATATCGTCCGGCGTGCTAGATTTGCCCAAGGGCGTGCGTTGGTGCGCGAGTTTAAAATCACTTTCCGATTGGTCGCCTGACACCAGCGTAATGCCCGGTGCGATGCCAACCACGCGCAGGCGCGGCGCAAAGGCTTGTGCTAGTGTGGTGGTAGCGCATTGCAAGGCGGCTTTGGATAAAGTGTAAGACAAAAAATCGGGATTCAAGTTGTAGAGCTTTTGATCGAGCAAATTGATCACACAGGCTTGCTCACCGTCGGCAGTGGCGGCGTGCAGCGCTTGCGCCAGCAGTAGCGGTGCTGTCAGGTTGACCTGCATGTGTTTATCTAATGTCTGCGGTATAAAATTCTCAGCGCTGTCCTGCTCGAACAAGGAGGCGCTATTGACCAGGCATTGCACCGGCCCCAGTGCTTCGATTGCGCGTGGCAGCAGGGCGCGCACCTCGTCTGCATTGGCCAGATCGCATTGCAAGGCCACCGCGCGTTGGCCCAGTGCTTGGATCTCGGCGACCGTTGCAGCCGCTTCATCCAGCGATAGGCCAAAATGCACCGCCACATCCCAGCCGCGCTGCGCCATGCTCAAAGCGATGTGGCGACCGAGGCGTTTGGCTGCGCCGGTGACCAAGGCCACGCGCCTTGGGTGGGGATTTGAACTTGCTGCCGTTCTTGCTGCTGTTGTCATGAGAATGTTTTTAAACTTTAGTGCTGCGTTTTTTATACAATACCGGCATGCGACTTTTAAATCCCACACCGAATAACAAATTATCTCTTCCTGCACCCGGCCCGGATGCGCTTGCCGCTTCTGCCGCCCTGGTGCAATTAATTCACGCGGAGATCGCTGCCAACGCCGGCTGGATCAGCTTTGCGCGCTATATGGAACTGGCCTTATATGCACCGCGCCTTGGCTATTACAGCGGCGGCGCAGCAAAACTTGGTCAGCACGGTGACTTTACCACCGCACCAGAAATGTCTGCGCTGTTTGGTGCCACTTTGGCCCATGTCGCGGCGAAGCTATTTGCCCAGACCTCGGCGAATATCATGGAGTTTGGCGCCGGTACCGGGCGTTTAGCTTTTGATATCTTGTCAGAATACCAGCAAGCAGATATTCAAATAGAGCGCTATTTTATCGTGGAATTGTCTGGTGAACTCAGATCCAGGCAAGAAGACTTGCTGAAAGACTTCCCGCAGGTGCGCTGGTTGCAGGCCATGCCTGAAGCTTTCTCCGGCGTGGTGCTGGGCAATGAGGTGCTTGATGCGATGCCAGTACAGTTGGTGTCAAAGACGGAGGATGGCTGGGTTGAATGTGGCGTCAGCAGCGCGGGACTAGGCTTTGTCTTCAGTGAACGGCCTTGTTCTTCGGATCTGGTGGCACAAATACCGGATGCAGCGCAACTGCCCACTGGATATTTGACCGAAGTGCATCCTGTAGCAATGGGTTTTATGCGTAGCCTGGCGCAGATGTTATTGGCTGGGCAAGGCCGCAACGGAAAAGCTGCAGTGGTGATCTTGCTCGATTATGGTTTCCCCTCAGCGGAATATTATCTGGAGCAACGCTTACAAGGGACGCTGATGTGCCATTATCGCCATCACGCGCATCCAGATCCCTTCTATTTGCCCGGCTTGCAAGACATCACGGCGCATGTCGATTTCACTGCGATGGCGCAAGCCGCCTTGGATGCCGGGCTGGATTTGCTGGCCTACACCAGTCAGGCTGGGTTCTTACTGGAGGCGGGTATTGCACAAATGCTGGCCCGTACGCCGGCGGATCAGCCCATGGAATATCTGCCCAAAGCGAATGCGGTGCAAAAGCTGATTTCTCCGGCAGAAATGGGTGAGTTGTTTAAGGTGCTGGTGGTAGGTACTGGTGTGCAATTGTCGCCGGAGTTATTGAGGCATGACCGTAGTCATCGCCTTTGAACTGGTTTCACATTGAGGTTTGAGCGTAACTAATTGACGTAATTAATTGACGTAGATAAAGGAACAAAAATGATACGTTGGGTACTAGTGATATTTTTTGCGGTTATTGTATTTTCTGCATTGCTGCCATGGCTGGAAAAACTAGGCATAGGTAGACTTCCGGGTGATCTGCGTTTCAAATTATTCGGTCGTATTTTCTCTTTGCCATTTGCCTCGACTATTTTAATTTCGCTGGTGGTTCTTTTGATTGCGCGTTTTTTGTAATACATATCGAAAGAGCATTAAATCAGCTTTTCAATATTTATTTTCTTGGTTATGAATAAAAATACCGTCGAGTTATATTTACTTCGTTAAAAGAGTTAAAGTTTCGTCACAGATAGTCCGACATTCAGTGGGTATATGAGCTACATTGAGAGTAACCTGTGTTTTGTTCTGCTGTAAAAACATGGCAGATTTATCGATGTGCTGTGCCTATAATGACGCTAGTGTTTAAAACAAGTCTGATTTTTTGCGGAAATTTGTTTAATTAGTCAATTTACTACTAAAGGTTTCATGAGCGATCTGGGCGAACTGAGGGCATTGTTGATTGAGCCAAATGCAGGCATGCGAGTGAGTTTGCATAACATGCTCAATTTATGCGGCATCACAAAAATAGAGCATGCGCTGACTGCCGGTACTGCCGCGCGCGTGATTCAAGCCAAGGTGTTTGATCTGGTGCTGTGTGAATATGATCTCGGCATCGGGCAAGATGGCCAACAATTACTGGAAGACGTAAGGCATCATAAGCTAACCCCTTTGTCCACGATCTTCATCATGGTGACAGCGGAACGTGCCTACGCAAAAGTGGTGAGTGCGGCCGAACTTGCCCCTTCTGATTATCTGTTGAAGCCTTTCACCGCTGATATGTTGCTAGAGCGAGTGATGAAGGCAATAGAAAAGCGCAAAGCCTTTATGGACGTTCACAGCTTGATGGAGCAGGGCGCATTGCGAGAATCTATCGCAGCGTGCATTGATGGTGAGAAAAAATATCCACGATATTCCATCGACTTTATGCGCTTTCGCGCCGAGCTCCATGTGATACTCGGCGAAGCGGTCGAGGCAGAAGGTTTATACATGCAGTTGTTTGAACTGAAAGCCGTTGCATGGGCGAAATTGGGGTTGGCAAAAACTTTATTTATGCAAGGTAAATATCAGGAAGCGGAAGACCTTCTTAAATCGCTGGTCAGTGAAAATGATAAATACATGGACGCTTATGATTGGCTGGCCAAAACCCACGAGGCGATAGGTGAATTGCCGGAAGCTAAAGTGGTGTTAAATACCGCTGTTGAGGTATCACCGCACGCAGTGCGACGGCTTCGTAAGCTAGGCGAAATCGCACTCAAAACTGGTGATATAGAAACCGCTGAGACTATGTTGAAAAAGGTCGTCAGTAAGGCAAAGTATTCTGAATTCAGAGATCCTGAAGATCATGTTAAATTGGTCGATGCCCTGGTTCAGAAGGGCGATCATGATCAGGCAAAAGCGGTTATTCGTGATCTTGAAAAGAGCATGGTCGG
>JANYFV010000391.1 GCA_025359635.1 Undibacterium sp.
CATTCATCTAATTCCGGTATCGGCCTGTAGTATTGCGAGATACCAAAGTAGGCCATCCATCCACGCACGTACTGGGCGAGTTTGTGTAGCCTATGTTCCATGGATACACCCCAACTTCTTCCAGTGAGTTTCTACACTTAGTTGCTTTCACTTAGTTGCTCACAGATGACAGTCTCCGTGGCATTTGGCTCTTCTTGGTTCCAGCGTGGCCATTCTGGTTTTACGCTCAAACAGGCACCGCTTGTGAAGTAGATCTCCCCGAGTAAGAACATGGTCTTTCAGTGCACAACCGCCGCATTGACCTTATTTACTGTATCAAAGGGCTTCGTTATCATGTGCTAACTCGCCCCGTAAACTAGGTCTTCTATGCAGTTTCTGTTCGTCAGCTCGCATTTTGCACTTGCCGTCAGCTAGCGGTTATACTTGCTTCGTATGAAACAAGCCCGATACTCCCGCAGGGGACTTACACCCCATCAGATCATGCCTATGTCGGGCGCACACCAGTCGCTCCATCGGACGGCTTCGCCGCCCGATGAGCTAAATCGTTAAGCTATCCAACTGGAAAATATATGAAACATCAACTTTCTGAAATAGGGCAAATTGCAATTACTGTTAGTGACGTTTCAGTTGCTCTAGCTTTTTATCGTGATGTGCTTGGATTAGATTTTTTATTTAGCCCTTCATCGTCATTAGCTTTTCTAAATGCAGGTTCAATACGGATTATGCTTAGCACTCCACAAGGTGCTGGTGTTGTCGGTGGTAATTCAATTTTGTATTTCAAAGTAAGCGATTTAAATGAAATATTTCCTGTCATTATTTCACGTGGGGCGGTAGTTGAGCATGAACCTCAATTGATTGCAAAACTGCCTGATCATGAGCTTTGGATTGGTTTTATTAGAGATCCTGACGGAAATTTAATTGGTATTATGGAAGAGAAGCGGTAAAAAATAGAGCTTAACTCGGCATTAGCCATCACAAACTGAGTTTCGTCATCACTCACAGATCAGAAAGGCATCATGTCCAAACTTCGCGTAGAGAGTTTCACCATTTCGCTAGACGGTTTCGGCGCTGGCCCAGACCAGGACATCAACAATCCAATGGGCGTTGGCGGCAGTTCGCTACATGCCTGGGCGATCCCCACACTAACTTTTCAGCAAAAGCTGTTTGGCAACGATAGCGGGGAAACGGGGGTCGACGATGAGTTTGCCGCTCGAGGTTTCCAGAACATTGGCGCATGGATTCTGGGCAGGAATATGTTCGGGCCTGTTCGTGGCCCATGGCCAGACGAAAGCTGGCGGGGTTGGTGGGGCGAGAACCCTGTGTATCAGGTGCCGGTATTTGTGCTCACGAACTACCCGCGCCCACCGCTAGTCATGGATGGGGGTACCACCTTCCACTTCGTGACGGAAGGTGCTGTCGTCGCTCTTGAGCGCGCGCGGGAAGCAGCCGGAGGCAAAGATATTCGCGTCGGTGGCGGAGTCAATGTCATCCAACAGTATCTTCGCCACGGCCTGATCGATGAGATGCACGTGGCCGTATCGCCAGTCCTGCTTGGCTCCGGTGAACGACTCTTCGAAGGTGTCAATCTTCCTGCCTTGGGCTATGCCTGCGTCAAGCACGAAGCCACGGCACTGGCCACCCATTTAATTTTTTCTCGGCAGTGACCACACGAAAATCAACTATTACGAGGTAATTAAGCCGGGGCTGCGTAGATGTCGCGGTTTCTCGTAACAGGTGCGCATTATGGAAAACTGGGTTCAACAAAGAAACGCATGATCTTCTACAAGAAACGTCGTCTATACAAATACACGCTGTACACCGAATACCAACATCAAACGGAGTTGCGTGTTGCCCAGCCTATCGCAATCCCTCCCGTCATTGTTCTTGACCCGAATGGCTTACTCACGATTAAAAAAGGCTATGCATGGGACGGGCCTAGCGGACCGACCATTGATACGCCCAACTTTATGCGCGGATCATTAGTCCACGACGTGCTTTATCAACTCATGCGAGAAGAACTCATTCCGCAAGAGCATCGAGAATACGCCGACAAATTGTTGCATCAGATTTGCCTCGAGGATGGGATGTCGGCACTTCGTGCCTGGGTGGTGTATCAAGGCGTAAGGCTAGGCGGAGCGTCCAGTGCTGCGCCCGATTTATTGCAGGCGCCGTAAGTAAGGTAGGCATTTTTGATTGCCCGGCCCGAATGGCATAAATTATCGCTATACTCACGTAGAATTCAAAAATAGACCTAGGTATTTTTCCATAACATGAGCAAACTGACGCTCTCACTGAAAGGATGCATATGAAAGGCAATTTTGGCGCTATTGTATTGATGATTGTTGGAGCCATTTTTTTGGCGCATAACCTGGATCTGATCCAGATCAATGTTTTTCAGCTACTGCGTGTATGGTGGCCAGTTATTCTGATTTTATTGGGCATCGGCATGTTCTTTACCAAGGACAGCAATGATGCGCCAAATAAGCAGGACAAAAACTAGCTCTTAGTATCGATGATGGCGCACATTTGTTGCAGCAATTGCCAAAGCCCGATGCAGCGACTGCGTCTGGATGGACATTATCATCAAGCGGTTGAAATCGATATCTGCGAGAACTGCTCCCTCTTTTGGTTTGACCATACAGAATCCGTCAAATTGGCAGGGCCTGGCATTGCCGATATCGTGCGTGTTATCCACGCAGGTTTAAGTAAAAAAAATGTCACGATTCTTCCCGACGCACTGCCTTGCCCTATTTGTCAGGCAAGCTTAAATCTGGTCTACAACCAAACCCGTTTTGGCCGCACGCGGCACATGGAATGTCCGGAAAAACATGGCTACTTCCAAACCTTTGTTCTGTATTTGGCGGAAAAAGGTTTTGTGCGCCCAATGCGCTGGGCCGATGTCAAGCACCCTGGCGGGCAAGCGCAAGGACAGCAATTATTTTGTGCCGGTTGTGGTGCAGGTTTAGATGATGGCCTGTATGAGGCTTGCCCATATTGCCGCTCTACCATCGGTGTCATTGATCCG
>JANYFV010000409.1 GCA_025359635.1 Undibacterium sp.
AGTGATTCAAAGTCAGAGTCGGCTTTGAGGTACTCGCGGTCGCGAATATTGTCCCCGTAGCTCCAAGGCTTGCGGACGAGGGTGGACAGTGTGTTCATGTTCAAGACGTCTAACGAGGCTGTATAAAAACCCCATTTTGCAGCCGCAAGGCAGACAACGTGGTGAAGTTTTTAAAAAGTAGATTGGAAATTTGATTCATCCGGCAAGTGTGCCGTATTTCGGGTGCTTAACGCAAGCAATGCGCACGTGTGGCGCTGTTGCGTTAATGTGAGAGGTGAGTTGAACTCTTTTTCACCTCACACCATATCCGCAATGCGCTAACTTCTCGATGTTATGCACCAGACAGAACAAATGCCATTGTGTGTCCACCTTGGCCAGGCCGCACAAGGTGAATCGATCCAGACCTTTGTTGTAGCACGTAGTGGTGATTAAGCTTCAACAATCGCCCGTATTTTATCGACCATTGGAAAATACAAAATCATATCTGAACCTTGTTCATGCTTTGATCAATGACGATGGTAACGAAATTCCATGCATTCATGCGGGCGATTGATGAAGCTTAATCGCCCCTACAACACTGATTCAGCCTTCGAAGCCATATCAACAGATGCACACCCCGAAATTAGAAGTGCGAAGGCAAGTTTTCCGGTGGAGCACCTTGTTGTGCCTATGCACTCTCATGGCAAACGGCCTCGATATTGTGTCCGTCTGGGTCAAGAACAAATGCCCCGTAATAGTTTGGATGGTAATGAGGACGTAAGCCTGGCTCGCCGTTGTCTTTGCCGCCAGCAGCAATAGCCGCCGCGTGGAAAGCGTCAACGATTGCGCGGCTAGAAACACGAAAAGCAATATGAATTGAAGGAAAGTTAGCGCCACCGCCGCTTACCCAGAAATCTGGTTTAGGTGCGACGCCAAAACCTGCTGCATCGCTGCGGCCTGTTAGCGCAGCCGGAACCTCAAGCAGTAGCTCGTAGCCAATAGAAGACAAAGCCGCAATGTAGAAAGCCTTGCTATTCGCGTAATTATTTACAGAGACGCCAGTGTGGTCAATCATATGCACTCGATGTTTTTCAAGGTTCAACTTTGTTTGAGGGCGACAAGTTTGCTGTATAAAAACATCCGTGCTCCCTAAAAATGAATGATGGAAGATCCAAGAGTGCCTAGCCGCTTGAATTTTTTTAATAGTGCCCGCTTTTAGTACTTTATTAAATATCCGTGAAAAGCAGCGCAGCTCAGTTATTGGATTTTACCGACGAAATTAATAAAATAGAAATTTATTTCGATTGGCAGTATCCGCCCCACTTTGGTCTTTCAATATTCTTGAAAGCAGTCAGTGAGAATTCGCCGAAAAAAGCACTTGAAAAATATTCGGATTTTTTTTCGCCGTCAGCCGACTTTTTTACTAACTTGACACAGTTCCACTTTCTACGGCATTCAAAAATATTGCCTGATAACGGTATTGAACTGAATTGAGAAGCCGCAGTTGGTCGCCTCTATGGGGTGGAATTTAAAGAGAATTATTTTTCGAGTGCTTGTATTCCACCTTCGACGTACAACATTAACTATCCTCAATAATTGCGCATCATCTTGCATGCAGGTTTTCCCTTAAGCGCCGATCCAGGGCAAATCTGCACTACACCATCCACCGACCGTCTTACGATGGCCATGCGCATCTTTATCACCTTCAAAGCCTTGCAAAATATTGTAGCAATGGCTGTAGCCATGTTCGGTCGCGAGTTTTGCGCCATGCTGTGAGCGCACGCCTGAGCGACACAGAAACAGGATAGGCGTGCCCTTGTTTGGCACTGCCGCTGCCAGCTGCGTCATGAAGTCCGGGTTGGGTGTGCCACCTGGATATAGACTCCATTGCACCGTGTGATGCTGCGCATCCGGGATCTGGACGCGGCCGACCCAATCGCGTTCTGCATTGGTGCGCACATCGACTAAGACGATGTGTTGATCGGCCTGTAATAAGGCCCAAGCTTGTTCAGGCGTGACCGCTCCGGCGTAAGCGAGGTCTTGTTCTTTACCTAGTTGCTGGGCTTGGTTAAGTAGTTTGCTGGTCATGATTTTCTTTTTAAAAAGTGAAATTTAAAAATGACAAATTAACTTATTGTAAACCTTTGAGGTACCGTGCGCTTATGCTCTGAGACTGCGGGAGAGATTGGAATGAGACGGTAGAGGTGGTGTCAATATATCTCATTCATAAAGATTTTATGTCTGAAACATATAAAGTTGAATTGGCGCGAGTTAGTGAAATTATTAAACTGACAAATATTCAATATTGCACCAAAAAAATGCAAAAATAAATAATTCAATAAGTGAATGATCTAATTTGGTGCGAATCATATTTTTGCACTGTTTTTGCGCATATATGTCATCGATTGATTTTACATTTTTTATCAACTTTACAAGCGAAACTGGACGAATATCATGGACTTAGCCTGTATCAAGGCTTAATTTGTTCATGCTTGAAGATGGCATGAATTCTGCTATCATCATTAATTGAGTTCTGCTGTCAGTTTCATTCACCATAGTCCAGAAAAGCATGTGTGTAGCATTATTGGCAAGCCGGCTAGCAGACGGCTCAGCAATTTTCGAATTTATTTATAGATCTATTTGAGGAGTTTTACATGGCAATGACAGCCGCAGAAGTTTTGAAAATGGCAAAAGACAACGAAGTTAAATTCGTTGATTTCCGTTTTACTGATACCCGAGGCAAAGAACAGCACGTCACTGTGCCAGTTTCCCATTTTGATATCGATAAGTTCGAATCTGGTCACGCTTTTGACGGTTCTTCTATCGCTGGCTGGAAAGGCATCGAATCATCAGATATGTTGTTGATCCCAGATCCAAATACAGCAAATATCGATCCTTTCATGGAAGAAACCACATTGTTTATGCAATGTGACGTGATCGAGCCAACAGATGGTAAAGGTTATGACCGCGATCCACGTTCTATCGCACGACGCGCAGAAGCCTATTTGAAATCTTCCGGTCTCGGCGACACTGCTTACTTCGGCCCAGAACCAGAGTTTTTCATTTTCGACAGCGTCAAATGGAAAATCGATATGTCTGGCTGTTTCGTGAAGATCGGTTCTGACGAGGCTTCATGGAGCACTGGTAAAGATATCGAAGGCGGCAATTCCGGCCATCGTCCTACAGTTAAAGG
>JANYFV010000425.1 GCA_025359635.1 Undibacterium sp.
CGTTACTTGCTCGAAAAGGTAGTTAGCCAAATCAAGGAATTACAGCAAGCGCCTGGCAAGCGCAGCGTTTTTGCCAGCCCTCTGAAGCAATTTCCCAAAGAATTTTCTAATTCAGAGAAACAACGGTTGAGTAAGGCGATGCTATCTACCATCGAGACAAAAGTACGCCCAGCATATCGACAATTGCAAGTATTTATTGCCAAGGATTATGCACAGAAAGGCCGTGGCGAATTTGGCGTATGGTCGTTACCGGATGGTGATGCCCGCTATCGTTTTGCAGTACACACCCAAACCACTTCCAATTTTTCACCGGAAGAAATTCACCAGTTGGGCCTGGCACAGGTAGCCGAGCTTGAAGCGCAGATTGATACGCTGGCAAAAACCGCTGGCTATACTGACGGCAAGAGTTTCGCAAAAAAAATGCATGCGCATCCAAGTAATATTCCAAAATCACGTCAACAAATTCTGGATGACTACCGGCGCTATACGAATGCCATGCGCAGCAAAATTTCCGCACTGTTTGGGTTACTTCCCAAGGCTGAAGTGATCGTCACATCGGTACCAAGCTTCATGGAGAAAGAGGCTTCAACACAGTATCAGCAAGCCACGGCAGACGGCAAGCGCCCTGGTCAGATCTGGGTCAATACTTACGATCCTACTCATCAAGATACGGTGTATAACGAGGCAACCGCCTACCACGAAGGGATACCAGGGCATCACATGCAGATTTCCATTGCACAGGAATTACCAGAGACCCATCCCTTTCATCGTGCGCTGACAGATAAATACAATGCCTACGTCGAAGGCTGGGCGCTGTATTCAGAACGCCTGGGCAAGGACGTTGGTTTCTATCAAAATACAGCTAGTGATCTTGGGCGGCTAGAGAGTGATTTGTTTCGCGCAATCCGGCTCGTGGTCGATACGGGTGTGCATTACAAACGTTGGTCGCGCCAGCAGATGATTGATTATTTTGTCGCGCATCTTAACGACCCGATGTTATCCGAAGTCGACCGTTATATCGCCGATCCTGGGCAGGCACTCGGCTACAAAATTGGGCAGCTAAAAATTCTCGAATTACGCGAGCGTGCGCAAAAAATGCTCGGTGCCAAATTTGAATTACGGTCCTTTCACGATCAGATACTGAATGGTGGTGCATTGTCACTCAATTTACTGGAACAGCGCATGGATGCCTGGATGGAACGACAAAAAAAATTACTGTACAGTCAATAAAATAGTATTGCTTAGAACCGTACCTCACGAGCTGAAACTCACTTACTTCAAAATCAAATGAAAATTCTCCGACCTATGCGTAATTGCTTAAATTTTTCCTGCCTTGTATTACTTCTAGCATGTCTCCTTTCGCCACATATAACGAGCGCGCAGACATTTCAACTTTCAACTACTAAGACCGCACGTTCTGCACAAGCGGAGTCAATTACCGGTCGTGCCTATCTCTTCATTGCGCGCACCGACACGGAGGAACCTCGCTTGCAGGCTGGCGCCATGCGTAACAGCGAACCATTTTTTGGCGTTGATGTGGAAGCGCTCGCGCCCGGTAAGTCTGTCACGATAGACTCGACTACGCTGGGTTTTCCGCTGGCGTCGCTGAAACAATTACCTAAAGGCGATTACTTTGTGCAGGCTGTGCTGCTACCTTATACAAAGTTTCATCGTGCTGATGGTCATACACTCTGGGCACACATGGATGCGGGTGAAGGGCAGCAGTTTAACAATGCTCCCGGTTCGCTGGTGAGTGCCGTGAAGAAGGTGCACGTTGATCCAAAGGCAAAGACGGTCATCTCGCTCTCGCTGGAAAAAGAGCTTCCGCCTGTGGCGCGGATTGCCGATACTCCTTGGGTAAAACGCTTTAGTTTTCAGTCTAAACTGGCCAGCGCGTTTTGGAATCATTCTATGTCTTTAGGCGCAGTTGTGCTGCTTCCGAAAGGCTATGAAGAAAATCCCGATAAACGCTATCCGGTGGTGTATACCGTTGGCCATTTCAGCGAACGCGCGCCTTTTGGTTTTACTTTCAAAGGCTGCGACAAAATCGAATCAGCGGAGACCCGTGCAGCGCGGCAAGCACGCACCGCACAAGAATCAGGCTGCGAATTTCAACAGGCGTGGACGTCGGGAAAAGTGCCAGAAGTGATTGCTGTGTTCATCCAACACACCACGCCATTTTATGACGATAGTTACGTGCTTAATTCGGTCAATAATGGCCCGTATGGCGATGCCATCACGCAAGAGTTTATTCCTGAAATTGACAAGCGTTTTCGCACCATAGCAGCACCGCACGCACGTCTGCTTACTGGTGGATCTACCGGTGGTTGGGATGTGCTTGCACTGCAGATTCATTATTCCAAAGTCTTTGGCGGTGCCTGGTCGCTGTATCCCGATCAGCTTGATTTTCGTAACTATCAATTTGGTAATGTGTATGCAGAAGCTAATGCCTATGTAAAGACTGACAGTGCATGGCTCAAACAAGAAATACCCTCATACCGTAACGTTGAAGGAATGACCGAGTTCACGGTGCGTGAAGAGAACCAGGCCGAGCAGGTGATCGCCAGTAAAGGTCGATCGGGCGGGCAGTGGGATGGTTGGCAGGCCGCTTGGGCGCCTGTGGGTGCCGATGGTTATCCTAAACCGTTGTGGGACAAACGGACAGGCCTTATCGACCATACAGTGGCAGAGGCGATGCGCGCAAACGGCTACGATTTGCGTGATTATCTGGAGCGCAACTGGTCTACGCTAGGCCCTCAGTTAGTGGGTAAGTTGCATGTGGCGGTGGGAGATATGGATAACTACTTTCTTAACCTGGGCGTGTATCGCTTTGAGACTTTCCTCGAAAGCACAAACGAGCCAGGTAAAGGGCCGTATTACGCAGGAAAAGTTGACTATGGCCGACCACTGAAGGCGCACGGCTGGCATCCGTGGACGAATCAAGAGTTGTTGCGCATGATGATGTTGCAGGTTGAAAAAAATGCGCCGCAGAAGTAATATTTTGCTCTTGAAGTTAATAGCTGATTGAAATCGAAACAAGATAAATCATTAAAGAAAATCCTATGTTCAAATCACCGATACCGATATTGCGCAGTTTTGACGAACAAAAAGCCAAAGAGTTTTATGTTGGTTTTCTCGGCTTTGCGATTGATTGGGAACATCGCTTTGAAGATGGAACGCCTTTGTATATGCAACTGTCTTGCGGGGAATGCGTATTACATCTTACAGAACATTTTGGTGACGCAAGCCCTGGCGCACATTGCCGGATAGCGATAGATAATGTGCCGGAGTACTGCCAGCTTCTTAATGAAAAACATTATCGCAATGCCAGACCTGCTTATCAGGAAATGAGTTGGGGAACTACCGATATGTCGATCAACGACCCATTCGGAAATAAGCTGACGTTTTATGCGCTGACTCAGCCATCAACACATTCAGGTACGTAAACGCAATGTCGCACTTTGATCTCAGCACTAACTTCATTGTTATCGATTCACAACTCGCTTGCACACCGATAGCCGTTAGCCCTACGCTGTACCAGGACTTAAATCAAAATTTTTCAGATTTCAAGCAATGTTGCCTCGTTTCTGAACACACTTTCGAACAAAATTGGCCCACCTGGGAAATGCATCCGGCAGGAGATGAAGTGCTATATTTGATTTTTGGTCGAGCAGAGATAGTGTTTTTGAAAGATGATCATGAGTATAGTGTAGAACTCAATACACCGGGTTCATCGATCATTGTTCCCAAAGGTATCTGGCATACTGCCCGTGTTTTTGAAACGACAAAGATTTTTTTTATTACACCGGGTGAGGGGACGGTCAACGCTGTCGACCCCAGAGATCCACATGCGCTGGTATAGGTGTGTTGCTTACACTGCGCTGGATAAAAAAAATTGAATGCACAATCACAACCAACTAAAAATAAGCTATAACAATGATCCATCAACGTCTCTTTTTTATCTGTGTTTTGCTATCGGCATTCAACGCGTCTGGTGCGGATTTGGTTTTAGGGAAACCTGTGCCGATGATTCAAGCAAAGCTGCTGGATAGTTCCAAAACTATTCAGATTGGCCCCGGTACCGGGAAGGTAACGATTATCAATTTTTGGGCGAGTTGGTGTGCACCGTGCCGTGCTGAAATGCCGGCGATTCAGGCCTATTACGACAAACATAAATCACAAGGGCTTGAAGTGCTGGCCATCAGCATGGACGACGCGCGTGATCTGGCCGATGTCCGAAAGGTAGCCCAAGCTTATAGCTTTCCTATCGCCCTAAAAACCGATGCCGATTTCAAAGCCTTAGGCCGGATATGGCGCATGCCATCGACCTTTGTGGTGGACAGGAACGGTATCTTGAAGAAGAACGGTCACGAAGGTGCGCCAACCGTTGATCTTGAATCTCTCGAAGCCTTGGTGACACCGCTCCTCGATAAGCCATAATCAAGCCTGATATCAAGCCTAAATTCAAAACTCGAAACGTGTACCAACCGATACTGTGTACTTTGGTGCCAGCTGGTAGCCATTCAGATTTTGGTAGACCGGTAACTGGATGAAGACATAGGCCTTGATCTTTTCCGTGACGGTAATGCTTGCACCCGGACTCAAGTAAAAGGTTTTGCCGCCACTGTCATCTGGGGATGCGTTTATTCCCGAATCAATGGCCGACACCCGGCCATTGATTTGTAGCTGAGGCACGATATTGCCAAAGCCCATGTAGCGCAATCCGACGTTGATGTTGAGCGAATTGCCAGGCTTGAAATCGTCGCGTCTGTTCAGCGCTAGCTGTGTCGTCGCCTGTGCGAAGTAGTCCCAATTTTGCGAAATAGATGCAAATTTGAAGATGCCTACGATGGCATCGGTGGTTCCCGTGCCGGGCTGCAATCCTCTGTCTAATGGATCACCCGCAATAGCGCCACCGCTGAAGCTTTCTGTATGCTTACCAGTAGGCAGTTTCACACCAAATTGAATGCCAAAATTCTTTTCTTCAGACAGCCCGGTATAACGGCCAATGAGCTTAATGTCACCAAGACTGTGCGTGTGCGATGTACCGGCATCAGAACCATCGAAGGCGAAGCTATTGGTCGCGTGCGAGCGATCAATGTAAGGCAGTTGAAGATTGATACCCCAATTCGGCGAAGCACTGTAATCAACACTAGCCGTCAGATACCGGTTTTTGGTATACAGCTCTTGTTCGTGCCCGTCTACTGGCCATGAACTAACTTTGCCGGTACCGCTGCGAATCTGATTCTGATTGAGAAAATCATAGCGCAAGTCAAAACGAAAGCCTGGTCCGGAGGATAGCCCCTGGCTGTCCCAATCTGAACTTAGTGAACATCCGCAACTGGCGCAGGCGAAAGCTGCAGCGGTAGGAAATAGTAAGGCAATGCTGGCTGCCAGGAATGTGATTTTTTTTGCTGTATTTGATTGATGCATGATGATCCTGGAAGTATGTGAAAACTTAATGGCTAATGTGATTGCCAACGACTGGAATGAGAATTATTTTTGAATTTATTGGTTCGCATGAACTACGCCATGAAGTAAATGCGTGAAATGATTTGATGAAGTCGCGTCGCGGGAGCGGCAGGCATATACGTCTCCTTTGGATGCACGAAAAAATGCCTGATTTCCTGAAATACATTCAGGACAAAAGGCCATCAAGAGTGATCAGGAAACGCTAGGAGGAGCGCGGGGATTTGCCCGCGACCAAGAAAATAAGGGCGATGGGGAATGATAAAACAGCGGAGGAAACAGGTCGTGTCCGCCAACTAAGAAAAATAGTGTGGTGCTAGTCACCGGCATGACAAATGATCCGGCATGGGGCGCACAAAATGGGCAGTGCTCAATATGTTGCACTGCCTTGTTCGCAGGTGGCTTGCTTGGCGTAAGTTGGTCTGCCGATACAAACTTGGCGCCATTGACTGAGCAAATTTCTACCAATTTTCCCTTACCATTAACGGTAGATAAAGCATGGGATATCGAAGGCGCAAGCATATTGAACAGTATCGCAAAACATGCGATCCAGATATTCAGCTTTCTTCGTTTTAAAAATTTACCCATTCCGCAATTATAACGGACGAAGTGCGTTATCGCCTTATTCTGAGCGACCGGACAAATAGCTGGGTGATGGTCTTATCCAAGTTGCTGCCCAAATTAATATGTGCTTTTCCTGTAATTTACATTTAAAAATATTGCGATCGGAAAATAACGCTACTGAAGTTTTTTCATTAAAACTGGTGCGATAAAGTGATGCGTACACTACGTGGCTCTACCGGATGAAAATGAATGTCATCGGCACCGCTAGTTGGTTCTCCTCTCAGGCGGGATGGGTAGTAATAATCAATATCGCTGGCTTGACGGTCAAATAAGTTAAACACATCCAGCGTCAATTTGGTTTTGCTACTGATCTTGTAGCCAACCCGGCCATATGCCAAGGACGTAGAGGCTGAGCGTACGCTATTGTCTTCAATTAACGGGCGCGGGCCGAAGTAACGTAATTCAAGACCACCGTACCAGCGACCAAGATCGTTGACGGTGACACCAAATGAGGCGACTTTATCGATAGAGCCAGGGATGTAGTTACCGGCGATATCATCTTGCGTATATCGTGCGCGTGAGGCTGCCAGATCGAGATCGAATAATAACCAAGGGGCGGCGATGTAGTGGTTGTTCCACTCTATGCCGGTGCGTCGGCTGGCGCGGCTCGCTTCGGTCTCGCCTGCATCACCAATAAACAATAATTCAGAAGCGATATTCAGACGCCATAAAGATACTGAACTTTGCAAGCCAGGTAGCATTTCTGATCGCATGCCTATTTCGAAACCTTGAGTTTTGACCAGTGGTGTGACGGGTGTAGATTCGCCACCATCTGGCAAGCGAGTTTGGGTAGTGCCGCGTGCATCGTTGCTGTGGAAGCCATTGCCAGCATTGAAAAAGAATTCAGTCTTGTCCCATGGGCCAAAGATTAACGACAGTTTTGGTGAGATGATATTGTCTTTGGCTTTGCCAGAATTACCTTCAATACTGCTACTCACTTTGAAATCATAGGCGTCAACTCTCAGCCCGGCAATTGATCTCAATTTTGCTAGCCATTGCGTGGTGTTTTCTGCATACAAACCGGCGCTTGCTTCGTTGACCTGGTCTTCGCGTATGGTGGATGCGCGCATTCTCGCTATGGTGTTGTAAATGCCGACTGGTGAAAGTTTGTCGTAGCGATATTGCATGCCAACTTTATTGCGCATGTCCAAACCCGCGACATTGTTAAACCATGCTTGGCTTATATCGACGCCCAGCATACGGCGTTGCTCGCTTTGATTGAATTGATCACCATCGTCTGGATTAGTCAGAAAATAAGTGAAATTGCTGAATAAATCCAGACTTGATTGCA
>JANYFV010000441.1 GCA_025359635.1 Undibacterium sp.
TCGATGCACTCGATTACAAAGTGGAAAGCAAGTTGCAACTCGATTTACTGAGCCAACTCACCGCCATCGCCCAGCGCGCCTCTCGCTGGATGTTAAGGGTGCGGGCACAGAATACCGATTTGCCGACCTTGATCCAGCGCTACCAGCCTGCCGCCCGTGAAATGCGCGCGAATCTGGCAAGCTGGTTGCCGGAAGCGGCACACGCCAACTGGCAGCAGGCAGCAGAAAAACTGACGAGTGCAGGAGTCGAGGCGTCATTGGCACAGAACCTGGCTGCCCTGGAATTCATCTTCCCGGCGCTAGACCTGGTTGATCTTGCCGCGAGTGCCAATACCGGTCTTGAAGAAGCAGCCCGCGCCTACTTTGGGATTGAAGCAGAGCTCGGCTTAGCTGGCTGGCGCACGCAAATCAATCGCCTGCCGACTGACACTTTATGGCAAACCCAGGCACGTGGCAGTGCCCGTGATGACGTGTATTCGATTGCCAGCCAAATCACCAAGGGCTTGTTGTCGCGCCAGGAAGAGTTAAGCGTATGGCGTGGTCAGCATGTCCCGGCAATCGAGCGTTTGTGCAAACTCCTCAGTACCATCAGCACACAAGCGGCAGATCTGGCGCCAGTCTCGGTGGCATTGCGCGAACTGCGGCATCTGGCGTAAAGCTTAAAGTTAAAACTTAAAAACTCCTTTAGTTTTTTTAAAGCTAAGGGAGTTTTTCTTCATTAATTTAGCCAGAGATATTTTGCCGTGATAAAGCTCAATCAAGTCAGTAAATACTACGGTCAATTTCAAGTGCTGAGCTCTTGCTCGATGGGTGTCGCCAAGGGCGAAGTCGTGGTACTTTGCGGGCCATCCGGTTCAGGCAAGTCCACTTTAATTAAGACCGTCAATGGCCTGGAGCCATTTCAAAGCGGCGAGATTACTGTCGATGGCATTTCGGTAGGTGACCCAAAAACAAACTTATTTCAACTACGTGCCCGCATTGGCATGGTGTTTCAAAATTTTGAATTATTTCCGCATTTGTCGATTCGTGAAAACCTCAATCTCGGGCAAATGAAGGTCTTGGGGCGTTCAGAAGAAGCGAGTGAGCGCGGCCTGAAGTATCTGAATCGCGTTGGACTAATCGATCAGAAAGAGAAATTCCCGCATCAACTGTCTGGTGGCCAGCAACAGCGTGTGGCGATTGCCCGCGCCTTGGCGATGGACCCGATTGCGATGTTGTTTGACGAGCCGACCTCAGCACTTGATCCGGAAATGGTGAATGAAGTGCTCGATGTCATGGTGGGACTGGCGCAAGAAGGGATGACTATGATGGTGGTCACGCATGAGATGGGTTTTGCCAAGAGAGTGGCAAATCGCATCGTCTTTATGGACCAAGGCGTGATTCTGGAAGACTGTAGCAAAGATGAATTTTTTAACATGCCTAGATCTGAGCGTGCACGTGAATTTTTGGCAAAAATTCATCAATAATATCGCGGGTATAGGAGCATCAATCGTCATATCGCATCGCCGAAAAAGGTAAAATGGCGGTATTCCGTCACTGCGAGCCATCATGACTTCTACCTCTTCAAATACACTCACTAGTTCAACCCAAGAGTTCAGCATCACCCGCCCAGACGACTGGCATCTGCATTTGCGCGATGGCGCCGCCTTGGCCAGCGTCTTGCCGCATACAGCGGCGCAATTTGCGCGGGCAATCGTTATGCCTAATCTGAAGCCGCCAGTCACCACGGTTGAACAAGCCGGCGCCTATCGCCAACGCATTTTGGCGGCGCTGCCTGAGGGCATGCAGTTCGAGCCTTTAATGACTTTGTATCTGACGAATAACACTCCGCCAGACGAGATTCGCCGCGCTAAAGACAGCGGCTTTGTGCATGCGGTTAAATTGTACCCGGCTGGTGCCACGACTAATTCAGATGCGGGTGTGACCGATTTGCGCAAGTGCTATAAAACTCTGGAAACCATGCAGGAAGTCGGCTTGCCTTTCCTGGTGCATGGTGAAGTGACCGATCCTGAGATCGATTTGTTTGATCGCGAAGCGGTCTTCATCGAACGCGTCTTACAACCTTTGCGTAGCGATATGCCAGAACTCAAGGTCGTGTTTGAACATATCACGACCAGTGAAGCCGCAGCCTACGTGGCGCAGGCTTCCGGCCCGATTGCCGCAACGATTACTGCGCATCATTTGCTGTACAACCGCAACGAAATTTTTAAAGGCGGGATACGCCCGCACTACTACTGTCTACCGGTGCTTAAGCGCGAAA
>JANYFV010000453.1 GCA_025359635.1 Undibacterium sp.
TGAATTGCGGTGCTATTTCGACCAGTGTAAATTTGTGTTCCCGCGCTTGCTGCTGCAAAACCTCCATTAGTGAACTCGGTATCGCTGCGGCAAAGAAGGCAGATCGGGCGTCCCAATCTGCCATCACCGTCCAATCAGTTAATGTCTCACCATACAAAGACTGAAAGCGTAGCGCAGCCGCTGCCTGTATATCTGCCAGACGCATAGCGCCTTGTGGCGGAGTAACTAACCAAAGCCGCACTAAATCATCAGCCAGAACAATAGTAACTGGCAGGCGCGCGCAATCAGTAGCGGCAAACACCTGATGCAGGCAGGCTGCCAGGCGTTCTGGCGTTGCACTGTCCTGTTGTGTTAAAACCTGTTCGGCCAAAACGCTAACCGCTCGGCCACGCCAACGATTTAGGCGTAACAAGGTGATGCTATCTCGACTAAGTCCCACTCGCAAAGATTGTCCGAAATGCTTAAGCATGTAGCGTCACCCGTTTGATTTCTGTCAATGTAGTGGCGCCACGGCGTACTAGATCGAGCGCAGCCAGGCGCAAGCTGCGCGTGCCATTTGCATACGCTGCCGCCTTGATCTGTCGGATTGGACGTTTATCAACGATTAATTCACGGATTTCGTCATTCAGGGTCAAAATTTCTGCAATCGAACGTCGTCCTTTATAGCCAGTGCCACGACAATCACCGCATCCCTTGCCTTGCATGAAGTTGAAATCGAGAACATCAGTATGGCTGAGATTGACCGCAGATAATTCGCTTTCAGAAGGCGTATGTGGCATTGCGCAATGCGGACAATTCATCCGCACCAGACGTTGTGCCCAAATCCCGTTCAGCGCTGAGACAAATGCGTATGGATCAATCCCCATATGCGTAAAACGACCAAACACGTCAAACACATTATTCGCATGCACGGTGGTCAAAACCAGATGTCCGGTCAGCGCAGATTGTACTGCGATCTCTGCGGTTTCGCGATCACGAATTTCACCTACCATAATTTTATCGGGATCATGCCGCAAGATGGAGCGTAATCCTTTGGCAAAGGTGAGGCCTTTTTTTTCATTCACGGGAATTTGCAAAATCCCGGGTAACTGGTACTCAACCGGGTCTTCAATAGTGATGATTTTTTCTCGGCCGTTATGAATTTCGGTAAGGGCAGCATACAGTGTCGTTGTTTTTCCTGAACCTGTTGGTCCTGTTACTAATAACATGCCGTAAGCTTCTTGCGCGAGGGTACGCAGGGTCACCAATGAGGGAATATCAAAGCCTAGCGACTCTAGCGTCAGCGCACCGTAGGTTTCTATCATGGCGCGTTTATCTAAAATCCTGATGACCGCATCTTCGCCGTGTATGCTCGGCATAATTGAGACCCGCAGGTCAATCTCGCGCCCGCCGGTTTCTACCCGAAAACTACCATCTTGTGGTACGCGACGCTCTGCAATATCGAGCTCAGCCAATACTTTCAAGCGTGAGATAACTTGCTCGGCAACTTCAATGCCGTTGACCGAGGTAGCGTGATCGAGTACACCATCGACGCGGTATTTTACGGCCAAACCACCGGCAGTACTTTCTAAATGTATATCGGAGGCACCAGTCTTAAGCGCATCATATAAAGTGGAATTAACCAACTTGACAGCAGGACTTCCCGCCTCAGAAACGGAGGCGAACGATAGAACGGCAGCAGTTTTGTGGTCGCGTCTGGCGTCGATAGCGCCAGGCAATAAATTATCTACGGCACGCGCAGACTCTTCTTGTTTAGAGAGATAAGCCTGGATGTCTGCCTGCAACGCTAACCTGGTTTGCAGGGGATGGCGGGCATCCACTTTTGCATGATGGGCTAACCATGTTTGTAAATCGAGATCGAAGGGGTCGGCGATCACGCCTATCACATCTTGATTCGTGTCGCGCAGAAGGACGCAGTGACGTGCCAGCGCTTGTGACAAAGGAAGTAAATCGAAGGCTGGCGTATAGCCTAACATGTCAATGGTCTCTACCACTGCCAGACCTAACGGCAGCGCTAATGCCTGCACTATTAAGCGCGGTTCCAGATTGATTAGCCGCTCCAGTACATCGACCAGTGAATGTTGCGAGCGCAGGCTTTGCTCTCTGGCGCGTACCAGCATTGCATCATCGATAGAAAATACAGCTGAACTAGTCATGACATATCTCCGGCCAGATCAAAAATTGGCATATAAAGAAGCACCACAATGGCACCCACGATCAAGCCAATAGCAGCCATTAATAAGGGTTCAAAAGTGCGGGTAAATCTATCTATCCATCGACTGATTTCGCCGTCATAAAACGCTGCGGATTGAGTTAGCATTGGCCCCATATCGCCAGTTCGTTCACCCACACGTAGCATGCGCAAAGAGATTGGCGTGGTCAGGCCATTTGCCTCGAAAGCAATGGATAACGACATCCCTTCTTCAATCGTGGCTCTAGCCTGTTGTAAGCCCAACTTGACTGATGGCGATACCATACCTTGTACCGTGCTAATGGCTTGCACTATGGGTATTCCACCTTCGATCAGCATGCCCAGCGTCAGATATAGACGCGACAACTCGTAAACTCTCACGCGTATGCCTATTCCCGGCACACGGGCGAGTAATCGCGTAACACCACCTTGTCGCATCATATGTCGACATAGCAGAGTAACTAAAATTAACATCCCAACTATCATGCAAAGCAGCAAAATAGTATGGTTGGCGGCGAACTGTCCCCAGCTTAAGAGCAATTGCGACATCCACGGCAAATTGCGTCCTGCACCTTGATACACCTCGGCAAAACGCGGCACAACATATCCTATCAGGAAGGCACTTACTCCACCGCCGACCATGAGTAAGATCATAGGATATATCGCAGCACTGACTATCTTGCCGCGGACGGCATCAATGCGTTGTTGATAATCGATATACCTTGTCAACGAGCGTGGCAAATCGCTGGTACCTTCAGCAGCTTTGACGATGCCTATATATAAAGGAGGAAACAGGTCGGGTTGCTCGGCAAGTACGGCCGAGAAGCGCTTACCCTCACGCAAACCAGACAACAAACGTCCTAGTACGGCATAAGCTACAGCGTTTGCTTCTTTTTCCTGTAATGCCTCTAGTGCTTCGACGACACCCAATCCGGCGGTCAACAATGCCAGCAACTCCTGACTGAATAGAACTAAGGACAAGCCACTGCCGGACTTGCGACCTCGTCCACCAAACCAGTTGCCGCGCATCGGAACGATAGCACTGGCATACAGCCCACGCGCCTCAATCTGACGGCGTGCATCATTTTCGTCAATGGCATCGATGGTCAGTTGGGTGATTACTAAATTGGGCGCTAGGGCTCGAACAGCATACTGCATTGTTGGCGTCTCAATTCATTGTTAGCAACGGCGATTAATTAGTGATGTCAGCATCTTCGCCGCTGCCACCTGTCTGGCCATCACGTCCCATCGAAATAATATCGAATTCGCTTTTTGTGCCAGGTGATCGATACAAATATGGATGACCCCAAGGGTCGGGTGGAATGGCTTTTTTCAGGTAAGGGCCATTCCATTTGAGTGCGCCATCAGCTGGCGCCACAAGAAGGGCGCCCAAGCCTTCTTCACTATTCGGATAACGTCCGACATCGAGACGATAAGTATCAAGCGCTTTCTCAAATGCTTCGATTTGTGCTTTGGTAATGGTCACTTCGGACTTACCCAATTGTGAAAAATATTTCGGACCGACATAGGCAGCAAGCAAACCGATAATTACAATCACAACCAACAGTTCCAGCAAGGTGAAGCCATGCGGGATACCTCGACGCTGATATCTATGATTGCCTTTAATCTGCACTTCAACCATCGGATTAACTCCTGGAAATATTTGCTAAAAATCCTAATTGCGCTAGTTGACCCCAGCGGACATTGACCGACGCTATTTTACGCGGAAAAGGTCAGAAATATATCTATTTGAACATCAATCTTATTGAATCCCAGGCGCGGCCAAACATGCTGGCTTGCTCGACATTCTCTAGTGCCAGAACCGGGAATTCAGCGATGGCTTTGCCATCTAACATCATCTTCATTGTGCCTAGTTTGCTGTTTAAAGCGACCGGCGCAACTAAGGGGTCTTTACGCTCTAGCGATGGCTTTAATTTGGCGGCCGAACCTTTTGGTAAGGTGACATATAGGTCACGATTGAAGCCAATTTTGATTTGAGCTTGCGTGCCTTTCCAAATTTCTGGTGTCGCAATTGCCTGGCCTTTTTCGTAGAGTTTGACGGTGTCAAAATTCAAGAAACCCCAGTTCAGTAATTTTAAACTTTCTTGCGCGCGGACTTGATCGCTGCTTGTGCCGGTCACCACAGAAATCAGGCGACGTTGACCAGTGCCGTTCGGACGAATAGCCGACGATATCAGGCAAAATCCTGCTGCTTCTGTGTGGCCGGTTTTCATGCCATCGACAGTTGGATCTAACCACAATAAGCGGTTGCGGTTAGGTTGGGTAATTTTGTTGTAGGTAAAGCTTTTGGTCGAATAGTAAGTTTTGTAATAGTCAGGATGATCGCTGATTAAACGCGCGGCCAGCACCGACAAATCTTGTGCCGTCGAATAATTTTCTGCGCTAGGCAAACCATGTGAATTGCCAAAATGCGTAGACTTTAATCCCATGCGTTCTGCTTCACGGTTCATCTGTACGACAAACGCGTCTTCGCTGCCGGCAACCGCTTCTGCCAGTGCGACGGAAGCATCATTGCCCGACTGCACGATCAGGCCAAATAGCAGATCGCCAATACTGACTGGAGTAGCCGGGTCAATAAACATCTTCGAGCTGCTGGCATCAACCTTCCAGGCGCGCGTCGACACCGTGATCTTGGCATTGATGTCGAGTTTTTTATCTTTCAGCGCTGAAAACACCAGATATGCTGTCATGATTTTGGTTAGCGAGGCGGGCTCAATGCGCAGATTGGAATCTTGTGAGGCGATGATTTGATAGCTGGTGGCATCCAATAGCAACCAGGATTTGGCGGCAATCATCGGTGCTGGCAGGGTTTGTGCGGTGACGTTGATCGAGGTTAGAAGAGCGCACGAAGATGCTGCAATCAAGAGGATTTTAGAGAGAATTTTTTTCATGGTAAATAAAAATAGGGTGTGTAAATGAAACAACAGAACATCTGTTGTAAAAATTAAGAGCTGGATTTGTCCCAAAGATTGATCACGATAGACTTGACGTGATGTAAACGACGATGGAAAAAATGATCTGCGCCTGGGATGACAATGACTGGAATATCTTGCGGGCGCAGCCATTCAAATACCGCTTGCAGCGGAATCGTGTCATCGAGTTCGCCGTGAATCAAAATGGTGTTGCTAGGAATATCTGGCATGGCCCATTTCCCGGCGGCAGCGCCGATTAAGACCATACGCTGTACGGGTTTATTTTCTGTTTTGAGCTGTTGTTGTAAGCAGGATTGCACAAAGGTGCCAAACGAAAATCCGCTGAGGACTAAAGGTAAATCCGGATATTTCTGGCGCATAAAATTAAGTAATAGCGCCATATCTTCAGTTTCGCCTATGCCAGCGTCGTGCGTGCCTTCAGATTTGCCTACGCCGCGAAAGTTCATACGTACTGTAGCGTAGCCCAACGCAACAAAAGTGCGTGCCAGGGTTTGCGTGACTTTATTCTCCATCGTTCCACCATACAGCGGGTGTGGATGGGCAACCAGAGCCAAGCCTATCGGCTTTGGGAATACTTCCGGGTCGGGCAGATCGATGGCGCATTCCAGTTGGCCAAGCATGCCAGCGATGAAAAAAATTTCAGTTTTTGCATTCATTATTTGTTCGGGGCTAAGCTCAAATCTTTAGACGCTCGACCACACCGCCACCAATCAAATCGACATCAATAATTTCATCAATATCGGATTGGTCAACATAGGTGTACCAAGTGCCTTGTGGATAAACCACGAGTACCGGGCCTTCGTCGCAGCGATCCAGACAAGCAGCTTTATTGATGCGTATCTTGCCTTTGCCGTTCAGGTCTAGTTGCTTGATGCGTTTCTTGGCGTGTTCTTGTACTGCCTGTGCGCCGCGCTCGGCACAACAAGGCCGGCCGTCTTCGCGTTGATTCAAGCAAAAGAAAACATGTTTTTGGTAATAGGGTGTGTCAGACATGGGTGCTTGTTTGGTTCGTTGCGGATGATGTTGCATAAGAGAGTGCAAAAGAGAGTGCGTATGATACAACGAATGGCTTTGCTTGAGCTGTACCGCATTGAACAGATCGAAGCTCACTGAAGTACTACAAATCTTCTTCAAGCGTTAAAGGCGTTGGATCTCGCAGCGTATGATCAAATAAGTACCATAAGGCAACCAGAGGCCAGACGATAGACAAAAATTGTGCGGCCCCATAAAAATTAAGAAATTTCCCCTGCACTTCATTTTGCATGCTGAGAACGAAATAAGGATTACTCGGAATTAAGTTACTCAATGCCAGGCTCATGAATAGCATCAGTATGGCAAGACGCCGCTGGACTTGAGCGGGTGCAAACGAGAAACCATATAGCATGATGACGCTGATCAGTAAGCCTGCTTTTGCACCTGGCGTCATCCAGGCAAAGGCAACGTCTGGGCTGAACAACAAGGCACTTGCCAGGGCTTTACTGCCAAGCGCTGCCAAAAGTAATAGGCAAGCCAGCCAAAATTTGGGCGCATGGCGATTCAGCAGAAACAGACAGATCAGAATTGCACCGGTGCAACCGCAAGCAGTAATAAAGGTTTCCGACAACAAAAATTCTTCCGCTTCTAATTCCACGCCATTGAGCAGGAAGGCGCCGAGGTCGATGTCGATATTGAAGAACTCATCTAGCCACGATGAAAAAATTGGCAACATTTGACCTAAGCCAAATAGGTAGGCCTGTGGATAAATCTGCGCCAATGGCCACAGGCCAAGAACCAATAATTCACGACTCGATTCTTGATGTAACCATTGTTTGCGTAACAGGCGAAGGCGTCCTTTTTCCAGTAACGCGGAGCTGAGCATCGCTCCGGCGATGGCGCCTATTAGTGTTCCGCCGGCATTGGTGACGAGATCAAGAATTGAGGTCACGCGGTGCGGTATGAAATATTGCACACCTTCCATGCTCATCGATAGTAGCGTGCCCAATATGGTGGCGAATGTGATGGCCTGGAAGCGCTGAAATCTGGGGTAAAGCGCAAATACAATGAGTAGACCCAAAGGTATATAGCCAATGATGTTCATCGCAACATCGAAGAGCGTCCAATAACGCGGCCATTGTTTAATGACGTCGGAGATCGCTGCAAGATTATTGACTTGCCAACCTGAAAACGGGTACCAGCTGGCATACACGATCAGTACCAGATACGCCACCAGGCAGGAACGGGAAAACGGCGAAGCCTTGCTTTCGTTGATAGGGTTCATGTGGTACTGAGTTCGGCGCTGTAAGATTAGTTAATTTGCTGGGTATGTAGCCAGGCGAGTATGGCGCTAATACTGTTATCGGCTGTTACTTGCATGGCTTTGGCACCGCCGCTGGCATCGGCGCTGGCAGAGGCTGTCGCCAGGGCAAAGTAACGTTGCGCAATCAATTTGTTTTTCTTGATTAGAGAAACGCGCAAAATAATTCTTGCTTCGCTCTGGGTGGTGCTGGTAAATACTTGCGAAAATTCGTCCAATTCAATTTTCAAGATGGCTAAATCGGCGACACCGTCTGTCACATCGACTACAGTAGCGCCAGCAGCAGCGATCTTCGATTTGAATCGTTGGGCGAATAATTGTGCGGGCGGCATGCTCCAGTGATGTTGTGCGTATGGGCGCAGCAGCTGCGCGTTGTCGTATAGAAGCCGGTACAACATGGCGTTACTGTCCAAAGTAATTGGCGCACTGATATCTGCCAGGCTGATGGTGATTTTACTTGCCGCCTCAATCTCTTCGTTGTGCTCTATGTTTATTGGTCCAAAGTCATAACTCAGGCTAGCTGTTGGCGATCCACTGACGCAGGCCTGCAGCATGCCGATCACAATAAATGTCAGACTAAGTTTGGCTGCGCGACAGAAATTGTTGCCAGATCCAGTAAGTGAAAAGAGGGCGAGTGACATGATGATCCTTGGCTTATTTAGGTGCAGTTTTTGGCGCATTTTTTGGCTCGGTGAAGCCAGCTTCGCCCGGGCCTGGCGCGACTGCCGTGTTGCCAAAAAATAGGCTTTGCGGTCTTGCATTGAGCGTTTCAGCGACGCGATTAATCGAGCGCACTGAACTGCGCGCTTCCCGACTTAAGCCGTTGATACCTGGCAGCGTCTCCAGCGTCAGGCTATTGCCGATCTGGTCTGCTGTGACATTGAGTTTGGCAAATGAGCCGTCATTTCCTTGTAGGCTATCGGACAGCGCGCGTATATTTTTGCTGGTGATTGTGGCATCGTCAGAAAACACTTTGAACGCGTCTACGCTGCTACGGGTTTGGCTGACCAGATCGGGCAGGGTAGTGAGTACCGGTTCAAGTTGGCCTGGTATGGTTTGCCAGGCGGCGGCGGCTTTGCCTATGTTGTCAACGGCACTAATGAGCGACTGCCTGTTATTGCTATCGAGCAGACTGTTAAGACGCTTGCTAAGTTCTTCGGTCTGGGCAAGTATCGCCATGCCATGCTGTTCCAAATTTTGCATCAAGCCCGGACGTAACGGTATTTGTGTGATCTTTTTATTGCTGCCAACCGGTATTGTGGGGAGGTTGTTATCTTCGTCTAGTTGCACATAGGCGATGCCAGTCACGCCTTGGTAACCTAGCGTAGCAAAGGTGCTAGCGGTGACCGGAGTGTCCGCCAGAATGTCGAGCTTGAGTAGTATCTGGCCAGGATTTTTTTCGTCGAAATCGATGTCGCTGACGTTACCGACTTTAATCCCCTTGTAACGTACTGCGGCCTGCAAATTCAGGCCGGCGACCGAGAGTTTTGTGGCGATGGTGTATGGCGTGCGCAGTATATTGTCTTTGCCTAACCAAAGCGCAAATATGGTCGTCAAGATGGCCAGCGCGATAGTAAAAAATCCCGCCCAAAGGGCATGTGATCTGCTTTCCATATTACTCTCCTATGTCCTCAATTGGGCTCACTTAGCCTCACTTAGTCTCACTGATACGTCTTAGGCAAGAGTGGCAAAACCTGCATTGCACGTCGACCTCGGCCCCCGAGGAAAAATTTTTCAACAAATTCATGTGAGTATTGCACCACTTCAGACGGCGTGCCTATCACCACCACCTTCTTTTCTGCCAACACGGCAATTCGGCTTGAAAGCGCGAACAGGGTATCGAGATCATGCGTCACCATCACTACAGTTAAGCCTAATTGTTCATGTAGCGAGAGAATTAAATTGACGAAACTGTCCGAGCGATCGGGGTCCAAACCAGCTGTCGGCTCATCCAGAAATAGCAATTCTGGATCAAGTGCGAGCGCCCGTGCCAAGGCGATACGTTTAATCATCCCGCCCGACAAATCAGATGGCATCTTACGTGCATGTTCAAAATTAATGCCCGCCATCTGTAATTTCAAATACACTAAATCGGTGATCAGATTCTCAGATAGCGTGCCAAGTTCGCGCATCGGTTGTGCTACGTTTTCAAATACCGTGAGTGCCGAATACAGCGCACCATGCTGAAATAACATGCCAGATCGTTTGCGCAAGTAATCAAGATGCTGTTGCTTCGGATCGTGCAAGTCTTCACCAAACACTTTTATCGTTCCACGGACAGGTACTTGCAGACCTAACATCTGCCGCATCAGCACGGTCTTTCCTGCGCCTGAGCCGCCGACAATAGAAAGAATCTCCCCTCTTTTAACCTGCAAATTGAGTTGATCATGAATCACGGTGCGGCCAAATTGGGTACGCAGGTCTTGAATCTCGATGATGGCATCTATCATGACTAAAACCCTACGTTACTAAATACAATGGCGAACACGGCATCGGCAATAATCACGACAGTGATGGAGGTGACCACAGAATTTGTGGTGCCTTGCCCCAGACTTTCTGTATTAGGTTGGATGCGCAAACCAAAGTGACAGGCCACCAAGGCAATCAAAATGCCGAATACAACACCCTTGCCGAGTCCTATCCAATAATTGATTAAATCAACAGCCTCAGGAAGTTTGTGCAGAAAAAATCCAGGTGACATGCCCAATATGATCTGGGCCGCAATGATGCCCCCAATGATGGCCATCATGTCAGTCCAGATGATGATGAGTGGCATCGCGAACGCCAGTGCCAGCACTTTAGGCATAATCAGCCGAAAGCCTTGGGGAATGCCCATGACGCGCATCGCATCTAGCTCTTCAGTCACGCGCATTACACCAATTTGCGCGGTGATTGCCGAGCCTGAGCGTCCTGCCACCAGAATCGCCGCAAGCATAGGGCCGAGTTCCCGGATGATGCTGATCCCTAAAATATTCACAATGATGACGTCGGCGCCATATGTACTCAATTGCTGGGCAAATAAATACGAGAGCACCACGCCAATTAACATCCCGACCAAGGCGGTAATTCCTAGTGCCTGAAAACCAGTGCGATAGATATTAGCCGACAGTTCCTTCCATGGTCCTTTCATTGGATGGCGGAACAAGCGCGCAATATCCA
>JANYFV010000487.1 GCA_025359635.1 Undibacterium sp.
AGACAACAGGCAACGACCGGAATACGCGATACAGAGTGCGCCATGCACAAAGACTTCAATTTCCATTTCCGGGCAGCGTTGCTTGATTTCTGCGATCTCGTCCAAGGACAATTCACGCGACAAAATCACGCGCGTCAATCCCATTTTTTGCCAAAACTTAACGTCAGCCCAGTTCACTGCATTCGCTTGCACCGACAAATGCACATTCACTTCCGGCCATTTCTCGCGCACCATCATGATCAGGCCAGGGTCGGCCATGATGACGGCATCTGGCTTCATGGCAATCACGGGTGCCATATCGTTGAGATAAGTCTTAAGCTTGGCGTTATGCGGGAAAATATTGCTGGCAACGAAGAACAGTTTGCCGCGTGCATGCGCGCCATCGATACCTTGCTGCAGGATATCGAGTGTAGAAAATTCGTTATTGCGTGCACGCAGGCTGTAGCGCGGCTGGCCTGCATATACGGCATCTGCGCCAAAATCGAAAGCAGCATGCATTTTTGCCAGCGAACCGGCAGGTAAGAGAAGTTCAGGTGCGCGTAGAAGTTGGGTAGCCATGACAATACAATCGGAAAAGAAAAATGTCCGCGATTATAGTGCTTCCTGCATTCAAGATTAAAGCTGATTGACACCCATTTGAGCTAGATCAACACGCGATTTCGCATTGCTGCCAATTCGTTAAATAACAGTGCAGTTAACACCACAGCACCACCCATCAAGGTCGCGCTGGCGGGCACTTCTCCAGCACCCAGCCATGCCCAGATCGGACCCAACAAAACTTCCAACAAGGCCAGCAAGGAGATTTCTGGCGCAGACAGGCTGCGAGCAGCGCGCACCATCAACATGCAGGGAAAACCCAGTTGAAAAAACCCCAACATGGCCAAAATGAAAATGTCGTGCGCGGATGCCTGCAATGGCAAAGCGAACGGCAGCATCAACAAAGCCGACAAAACCCCACCGATTAAAATAGCAGGGATCAAATCAATCGCATGCCCGGCTTTTTTTAACACGATCACATTCACCGACGCAGCCAGAGGTATGCCCATTGCAACGATCATTCCTGTCAGACCTTTGGCATCAACCTTGGAAAAACCGTCGACAAACATCCAGAGTATCCCGGCTACCGCCACCACGATCGCCAGCCAGGTGCGTACCGGAATGTGCTGACGCAAAAAAATCCAGGCAAAGATCGCAGTAAGCAAGGGCGAAATACTCATCACAATAAGGGCATTGGCCACGCTGGTTAAGGTCAGGGCTATCATGAAACAGCAAAACATGGCAGCCCACATCGCTCCGGAAATCAGGCCGAAGCTATCCTGCGCCAGCAAACGTGGCAAGGCCTGCGATTTGTGTTGCCACAGCAAGGCGGCAGCGACGTACAAGGCGGCGAAGAGACTACGCCAGAAAGTGACTTCAAAGCCACGTGCCGCATCGAGCTGACGAGTTAATACTCCAGCCGTGCTCCAGAGCATGGCGGAGATGATCATCAGGATTAGGGCAAGGCGGTGACTGGGTTTGTTTGGCATTTTAAATTCAGGAGCTTTGTCCACGAAAAACACGAAAGACACGAAAAAAACATGAAAGAAGCGCTGATTGAATTGTCATCCCCGAATGCTTTAGTTGGGGATCCAGCTTTCAAGCTACTTCGTGTGAAGTACAACTATAAAGCACAACTATAAAGCACGACTACTATGTCGCTTCGCGAATTGTTTGAAAACTGCATCCCCGCATTCGCGAAGATGACGACATCGATTACAGCCGTGTTTCCTTAGTCCATTTCGTGTTTTTCGTGGACAGATTTTTTTACAAATAAAAACCCGCTTGGTCAAACCACATCAGTGGCAGAGCAAACGGGTTTTTAGTTTTCCATCGCTACCTTGATGGAGATTACAACTATTAATCGCGTGATGCCTTTTTACGCTCATGCTCTTTCAAATAACGCTTGCGCAGACGTATGCTCTTTGGCGTGACTTCGACCAATTCATCATCATCAATAAACTCGACCGCGTATTCCAGATTCATCAAAATTGGTGGTACCAAACGCACCGCCTCATCCGTACCGGAAGAGCGAACGTTGGTGAGTTGCTTACCTTTGATCGGGTTCACAACCAGGTCATTTTCACGGGAATGGATACCGATGATCATACCTTCGTACACTGGATCGTTATGGCTAACAAACATACGGCCACGATCTTGTAGCTTCCAGATTGCATAGGCAACAGCAGCGCCATCATCTTGAGAAATTAATACACCGTTACGACGACCGCCAAGTTCGCCTTTTGAGTTGTCAACTGGTGCATATTCATCAAACACGTGGCTCAT
>JANYFV010000502.1 GCA_025359635.1 Undibacterium sp.
GATAAAGATGTGATAGCGTTAGAGTTCAAATGATAAAAAATCCATTGAAAGTAATACCAACTATGACTGCAATAAATGTAGCGGTGAAACTAGCATTGCAAGCGCAACAATGGCGACGAATTTCCGCCACCGCAATTCTGAGCACTAGCTTTGTATTGACGGGCACGCCAAATGTTTACGCGCAAGATCCTAATCAAAATGCTGCAGCGCTTAATTTTGTTGGTGCCGATATTGAATCGGTGGTTAAAGCCATCGGCCATTTTACCGGCAATACTTTCATCATTGATCCACGTGTCAAGGGTCAGATCAATCTGGTGTCTGAAAAGCCTCTGACTAAAGATCAGGCGTTCAAATTGCTGGCGTCGAGTTTGCGTCTCCAAGGGTACGCTATTGTTACAGCAGATGGATACACTAAAGTAGTACCGGAGGCCGATGCTAAATTGCAAGCTGGCCCGACGCAAAGCGAGTCTGTGCGTGGCGATCAAATCGCTACCCAAATTTATCGTTTGAACTATGAATCGGCGAATAATATTGTGACCGTATTGCGCCCCTTAATTTCGCCCAATAATACGATCAATGCCAACCCAGGAAATAATTCAATAGTCATTACTGATTACGCAGATAATTTGAAGCGACTCTCTAAAATTATTGGTGCTTTAGACGTGCCTGCCAACAATGATCTTGAAGTGGTGCCGATTAAGCATGCCATTGCCAGTGATATCGCTACGATGGTGTCGCGCCTGACCGACAGCAATCAGTCTGGTGCTGGCGATAGTGGTCGTATGGTCCTATTGGCAGACCCACGTACCAATTCTATTTTGGTCAAAGCGCCATCTGTTGCGCGTGCAAATTTAATCAAGTCACTTATTGATAAGCTAGATCAACCGACAGTCTTACCTGGTAACGTACATGTGGTGTATCTGAAGAATGCGGAAGCAGTTAAACTCGCACAAACTTTACGTTCGATTCTGAGCTCGGACAGTGCGCTTCCAACTAGCGGTAGTTCTGGGTCTAATACTAACGGTAATCAATCCAGCGGATTGAACCTAAACCAGGCAAAGGATGTGAGTGCGAATAATGCTTCTTCCGGCTTAAGTTTGCCCGGTAATTCATCGAGTAACTCGTCAGGTAATTCTCAATCTTCCGGTGCTGGAGGTGGATTTATTCAAGCCGATGCTGCGACCAATACCTTAATCATCACTGCTAGTGAAGCGGTGTATAAAAATTTGCGTGGCGTGATTGATCAGTTGGATGCACGTCGTGCGCAAGTGTATGTAGAGGCTTTGATCGTAGAAGTGTCACCAAAAAATACGCAAGATTTTGGTATTCAATGGATGGCCGCAACTGGGAATAAGGATAGTGATTATCGCGTAGCTGGCGGCACATCGTTCGATGCGAATGGTAACGGCTTATTTAATCTTGCTGCGAAAAATTACGCGACGCTTGGCTCCGCTTTACCAACCGCCGGATTGACAGTCGGTCTTTTTAAACAAATCGGTAGTCAGCTTGGCTTGGGGGCTCTAGCCCATGCAATGGCTCGCGATGATAGTAATAACGTGTTATCCATACCGACATTGCTGACGCTCGACAATGAAGAGGCAAGTATCGTTGTCGGTGAAAACGTGCCTTTCCTCACTGGATCATATTCACAGGCTGGAACAACGGGAGCGAATCCTTTTCAAACGATAGATCGTAAGGATGTGGGTATTAAGTTGAAGATAAAGCCGCAGATCTCAGAAGGCGGAACAGTTAAGCTTTCTATCTATCAGGAAGTTTCAAAAGTGAAAGAAACAGGTTCCTCTGGTCCCACTACAAGCCAACGCTCAATTTCAACAAATGTGTTGGTAGATGATGGCGATATTATTGCTTTAGGTGGATTGATTGATAATACGTCCAGTGGTGGTATCGAGAAAATTCCACTCCTTGGAGATATACCTTTTCTTGGTAACCTGTTTAAGTATCAAACCAAAACAGTTGATAAAAAAAATCTGATGGTATTCATTCGACCAACAGTTATCCGAACTGCGGAACAATCAAACAGAGTTTCCTTCGATAGATACGATTATTTAAAAACCCAGTACATTCAAAATACAGAAAATGGGACTGTAGATTTCCCTGCGAAGATGGAAAAGGGTAGCTTGATGAGCCCAACTTTGAATCAGTCTTCAGAAAACCCGAAATCCGTAAGTGCTGAGGTTAAGTAATCAGCATGTTAGAAAACCGCTTATTACCTTACGCTTTTGCACGTGATTTTTCTGTTCTTGCCAGCCGTCAAATTGAAGGCGAACATACGCAAATTGAATTGACTGTATCGAAAGAAACCAGCCCAACAGCCATCGCAGAAGCGGGGCGACGTTTCGGTATGGTGAAACTCAAGGTCTTATCGCATGCCGACTTGCTGCTTGAGATTGCCAAAGCCTACGCTGGTTCTGGCGGTGATGCGGCAGATGTCGTTGGCGAGGTTGAATCCGATCTCGATCTTGCGAAGATGATGCAGGACATGCCCGCGATTGAAGATCTGCTGGAGTCGGCCGATGATGCCCCGGTGATCCGCATGATTAATGCTTTGTTAACGCAGGCATTGCGCGAGGGCGCATCGGATATTCATATCGAACCGTTTGAGCAAATATCGGTCGTGCGTTTTCGAATTGATGGCGCATTGCGTGATGTCATTCGACCTAAAAAGGCGCTGCATGCGTCGTTAATTTCTCGCATTAAAATCATGGCGCAGCTAGATATTGCCGAGAAGCGCTTGCCGCAAGACGGGCGGATTACTTTGCGTATTGGCGGCAAACCAGTTGATGTGCGTGTGTCGACTTTGCCGACCGGGCATGGTGAGCGTGCAGTATTGCGGTTGCTCGATAAAGAGGCGGGTAAGCTCGATCTGAGTAATTTAGGAATGAGTGATGATGTCTTGCAACAGTTCGATCAATTAATCGCGCAACCGCATGGCATCGTGCTGGTAACCGGGCCGACTGGGTCGGGTAAGACAACGACTTTGTATGCGGCCTTATCTAGGGTTAATGCTGGTACGACGAATATTTTGACGGTAGAAGACCCTATCGAATATGAGTTGGCAGGCGTTGGGCAAACCCAAGTCAATGCCAAGATCGACATGAGTTTTGCGAAAGCCTTGCGGGCGATTTTGCGACAAGATCCTGACGTCATCATGATAGGTGAAATCCGCGATCTCGAAACGGCACAAATAGCCGTGCAGGCTTCGCTAACAGGTCACTTGGTGTTGGCTACTTTACATACCAATGACTCAGCTGCCGCGGTTACGCGTCTATTGGATATGGGGATAGAACCGTTCTTGCTTTCGTCATCCTTGCTTGGTGTGGTGGCGCAACGTCTGGTACGGAAATTGTGTTCGCATTGCAAACGTTTTGATGGCGAACGTTGGCATGCTGAAGGTTGTGAACATTGTGGTCAGACTGGATATCAAGGTCGGGTAGGTGTCTATGAATTACTGCACACAACTGAGGCGATACGCTCACAAATTCACCATCAGGCAGCCGAGGCAGAAATTCGCACTGCGGCACAGCTTGATGGAATGAAGACCATGCGGGAAGATGGTGAACGTTGGCTAAATGCTGGTGTAACTACGCAAGAAGAAATATTGCGCGTCACCAAAGCGTAAGCGTAAAAAAATAACGAGATAGCAGCTCAAAAAAAGAAAGTCCAAAACAGTGCCAGCATTTCGATATGAAGCCGTTGACGATAGCGGTACAAACAAGAAAGGTGTCCTCACCGCAGACAGCGCTCGCGCCGCGCGGGCGGATTTGCGTGCGCAGGGTTGTGTCCCGGTATCGGTAGAGCTGATTGCCAATCAAATGGATGCGGATGGCAAAAAACGACGCAACCTGTTTGGTGAACATCTGAAGACGGTAGAATCGGCTTTATTTACACGTCAATTAGCGAGTTTACTCGAAGCTGGCTTACCGCTGGAGCAATCGCTTTCTGCGCTGCTGGAGCAGTCAGAGCGTGTGTATATACGTGACCTGATCGCATCGATTCGCTCTGAAGTGATGGCCGGTTCTGCCATGTCGGATGCACTTAAACAACATCCGAATGATTTTGCCGATATCTACTGCGCTTTAGTCGCTTCCGGTGAACAGATCGGCCATTTGTCGCGCGTTTTGTCACGCCTGGCAGACTATATCGAGCGACGCAATGCACTGGTGCAAAAGGTGAAACTGGCGTTTACCTATCCGGCTATCGTGACCGTCGTGGCGTTTTCTATCGTCATTTTTTTGCTGACCTACGTGGTGCCGCAGATTGTTTCCGTCTTTGCCAATACCAAACAAAAACTCCCTTTGCTCACTGTCATGATGTTGGCGATTTCTGATTTTGTAAGACAATACGGCTGGTTAGTTGCTTTGGCAGTGATCGCCGCGTTTATGAGCTGGCGTCACGCGCTGAAGACGCCAGAAATTAAGATGCGCTGGCACACTTGGTTACTCACTGCACCGTTGTATGGCAAGTTTGAGCGTAGTTTAAACACTGCCCGGTTCGCCAGCACCTTGGCAATTACCACTGGTTCTGGTGTGCCTATCTTGCGTGCATTGCAAACCAGTCGTGAAACTCTATCCAACGTGGCAATGCGGGCACAGGTTGAAGAAGCGACGGCAAGCGTGCGGGAAGGTGTGGGCTTAGCAAGAGCTTTGTCGGCGCATAAACATTTCCCGCCTATGCTGATACACATGATACGTGCTGGTGAAGTTACCGGTGAATTGCCTGCGATGCTAGAGCGCGCATCGAATGCGCAAGAACAAGATCTTGAGCGACGTGCGCTGACGATTGCAGGCTTGCTCGAGCCAGCATTAATTCTGGCGATGGGTGTCGTGGTCTTATTGATCGTGTTGGCAGTGTTGATGCCGATTATTGAAATTAACCAACTGGTTCGCTAGAGTTGCAAGGACCTCGATATAAAAATTACCCGATTAAATACTAAACTCAAAACCTTCAATAACGTCATTCCCGCGCAGGCGGGAATCTAGCTTCTTTATCACGCGCAGCGTCAATATTGGCGCGCTTTGCACGAGATAGTTCCTAGATTCCCGCCTGCGCGGGAATGACGAAAATAGGTGCAGTCTGAGCTATGTGCTTAATCAGGATCAAATAAGTAAGGATAGAAATGAAGCGTTTGCCACTGTTAATGAGTTTTGTGATGTTCGTTTTGCTTTGCATGTCGCTCAGCTATTGGGGCATGCAAGTAATTAAACCCAAAGTACGTTCGGTGAATGCTCCGGCCAACACAAATACGGTCGAACCCGGCGAGGGACAATGGGGCTTACTGTTTGGGCGTAATCCAATAGCCGAAGCGGCAGCCAGTAATTATCAGTTGAAGGGCGTCGTGGTTGCTGCGCAACCCTTAGATAGCGCAGCTATTCTGAGTGCAGACGGAAAATCACCGCAGACCATAGCGGTGGGAAAAGAGTTGTCGCCGGGAGTGATATTGCAAGAAGTGCACACTACACATATCGTCATATCCGAAGCGGGAGCGGTAAAGCGCGTGGATCTTCCCCAGCCAACGCCTATCTCGGGCGGCCAGACAATTTTTCCGCAAGCTGCTCAACGTGTACCAAATAATTCTCAGGGCAATTTCATGAATGGGCCGATACCGCCACAAGTCGCGCCTGAGAATCCACGTTAAATGCCAGTTACTCCAGACCCCCTTGAAACACCTTTTCCTCCGGTCATTCAGGGCGCACTAAAGTCGATTCACTCTTCCTGGTTACCTGCGGTTATCGCAGGACTGACCGCAATGCATGTCGCAGATCCAGATTATTTTTCCAGTTTGAAAGAAGGGCAGTTTTTACCTTCTGCGGGTCGTGTATTTGCTGCCTTCTCTCTGTCTCTTGATCAAGTGAAATATGTGCTGGTGGGTGAAGGGCCATATCCGCGCGAAGAAAGCGCAAACGGCTACTGTTTTATGGATGCCGCGGTAAATAATTTGTGGTCGACTGAGGTGCACGGAGGATTATCAAAAAAAGTAAATCGCGCAACTTCCTTGCGTAACTTTATCAAGATGCTGCTGGTTGCCGATGCCCACCTTGATATGAATCACACTACGGGTGATGCGATAGCGCGTATTTCTTCATGGGCTCGTGAAGAAAATTCAGGCTTCATACAAACTTTACTTGAGCTACAAAAAAATATGATCGCGCACGGTTTTTTACTGTTGAACGCTTCACTGGTGTTTAGATCAGACGTCGCACCGGTGCGCGATGCACGTGCCTGGCAAGTGTTTTTGCAGGCTGTTTTCTGCGCTTTGTATGAGTATCAAAAAAGTGAAGGCAGCACCGTTTCCTTGATGCTATGGGGGAAAATAGCTGAACAGCTAAAGCAAATACCCGCTACGAATTTCTTCCCTCATATCATTGCCGAACATCCGTATAACTTGAGTTTTATAGCAAATACATCTATGCAGCACTTTTTTGCACCGATGAAATTGCTTATGAAGCACGATTGATTTTGAGTTTTAAATATGCAGTTTGTTTTATGCAATAAGCAACACTTATAATTATTGTTGTATTGGTTTGTTTTTCTTTTTATGTGTGGTGATAAATTTAAGAAAAGAGAAATTACTAAAGAATACATTTTCTTGATTCAATAAGCCTTCGCGGCAGTAAATTTCGTGTACTTTGGGTAGTAAAGAAAATGACACCCCAGGAAAATAATGGTGGTACGGGTGTAAAGAAAAATTTAAATCTGGCAGTAATATTTTTTCCCACCACCTTGGAATTATTAATGGGGTCGAGTCGGCAACCGACGCTCCGGATAAATTGTATTTATGTTCGCAAATGGCTCCCCAAGTGTTAATAGCTTGGGTTACGGTGATGGCAGGTAGTGCCCAATAGAGTAGAAAAAAACGCCAGCCGCCAAAGTAAGTTAGAGCTATTGCAACAATAATGAAATATAGAGGTCGTATCCAGGCAGGATCTTTGTGTCGACGGGCAAATGCCATATTCTCAGTTTTTACGTTTTTACCACTGATTAATTTTAAAGTATTGAACCCAGTGATATCGATCAGTAAAATTTTCACAATTTCAAATGTCGTTTTAGGAATGCTCCAATTTTTTCCGCTTTTTCGTATAAAGTCTGGATCGGTCGCAAGATTGAAATCTCGATGATGCGCGAGGTGCACTTGGGCATAACCCTGAACCGTCAACACCATCAATGGAAATGCTGCAAACAAATTTACTAACAGGTCGCCATATTTACTTCGGTAACCCAAAACGTGGGCTTGTTCGTGAACCAACAAGCCCAGAATGTTCTGTCTGGTGGCAACAATAATGACCGCAAGAATTGATGCCCAAATCGTATTCATCCAAGTAGCCCAGATGATGGTGCCAATAATCACAAACCACGCAAAAATTAATTGAAATGTGAACGGCAATGGGCGAGCACCCATGAGTTTGGCGATTTCCGCTCGTCCATCGGGAGAAATAATTGTTTTCCCCCCTTTGACTGCGGGTGGGAGAAGAGATTTATCAATCCCTGTGACATCTTCTGGAGCAGAGTTATTCATGGTTTCGTTGCCATCTAAATGCTCAATGTAGAATATAAACTTGAAATAGAGACTTCACTGTATATTGCTATCGTCTTACGTCAAGGTTTCAGAACAGAAAAATTAATTTTGAAGGCTGTATTAGTATATTAATTGAGCGGCTTCGATGACAAATTAGTGGGTCAATTTAATAATAAAGCTAGTTTTGGATAATCCTGACACGCACCGGACGCAGAACCAAGAAACAAGAAACAAAAAAGGACTGTCAGACGAAAATCTGTAAGTCCTTTGATACTATTGGTCGGGACGGAGTGATTCGAACACTCGACCCCGTGCACCCCATGCACGTACGCTACCAGGCTGCGCTACGCCCCGACAATAAGTAAAAAATTATAGTCTAAATATCTTTTTTTGCCAATAATAGTTGCTTGAAAAGAATAAAAATCAAAATATGAAAAATATTCAATCTAGTGACAATAAATTTGACTTATTTATTTTCAAAAATTCTTAAAACCTGTGACAATACCGATTCAGTGTTTTTTAAAACATGTAGGTTTTTTGTGCAGCTAAATTCTTTTAAAGCGAATAATGACAATAAAAATTAGCCAAAATTTCGACGCTGGTGCGATCGAAGTGGTACGCGCTGAACGCGCAGGGGATATAGAGTTAAATTTACGTAAAGATTCGCATGCGGATTTTATGCAGTGGTTTCACTTTCGATTGCAGGGCGCGCGCGACCAGCAGGCCGTTATTCGTATCATGAATGCCGGCGAGGCAACTTATGCCGCTGGTTGGGAGAATTATCAAGCCGTTGCCAGTTATGACCGTGAGAACTGGTTCAGGGTTGAAACGGAGTTTGACGGCAAGGTAATGACTATTCATCACGAGCCTGAGTTTGATAGTGTTTATTATGCTTATTTTGAGCCATATAGCTGGGACAGGCATTTGGCCTTGTTGGGAAGTGTTGAACAGTCGGGTTTGGCTCGGGTGCTTGATCTGGGCAATACTGTTGATGGTCGCGACCTCAATCTGGTGGTGGTCGGTAATCCGTCAGCTGAAAAAAAGGTATGGATAATTGCGCGCCAACATCCTGGTGAATCGATGGCGGAATGGTTGGTTGAAGGTACTCTCAATGCTTTGCTTGATCCGGCAAATCCGCTGGCGCGCGCGATTCTGGA
>JANYFV010000535.1 GCA_025359635.1 Undibacterium sp.
TGTCAGACAAGGAAGAAAAAAGGCGTAAGCTAGTTCAATTTGTGGCATATGAAGTTCGACTTTAACCGAGATTTTCCAATAGGATTTGTGGTGATGACGGATGCACTTTTCGAGTCAGTTTTGTTGCGAATGAGGCGCGAATAGCGAGCTATTCGCAACGAAGAGCAGCAAAACTGGCCGAAAATGCGCCGTCAGCACACAAATAGCGCCGCAGGTGCGCCGATTGGAAAATCTCGGTTTAATGATGGTTTACTTTTGTGGGATATTTGAAACGGCTTCCATTTTGTCTCCTAAAGTATTTGTGGCAAAATCCATAAGATGCATGGGATTTCATGTCGATCGGTAAATTGGATAAATAGTTTTTACTTGGATTGTATGGACAATAGAACCATTTTTACAAAAACTGCGAAAGGTTTGGGCGAGTCGATTGGTAAAACCAAGGCGTTGTCGCGTGAATCTCGCAAAGTCATCGTTGAAGTGAATGGGGTCGCGGCATTTAAGGATCTGTTAATAAAATTAGATAATTTTTCAGAAGAAAAATTAACTGAGATTCTTACTAAACTTAAAGATGGCGATTACATCCGTGAATTTAATCCGCCTCCGGTTACAGGGGATGACCAAAATCAACTACCCGTTGAAGCGAAACTTGACGACGCATTGACCGCCCTCACGATGGGTGCATTTTTGCGAGAATTAGCGCCGCCAGTTCAACATGCACAAAGTCTTGATTTCACGTCGGGTGATCCATTGTTTGCCAAAACTGAAATCGACGTTAGGCAAAAAATGGATACCGGTGTTCGCGCTGAAGTAGCTGCTAAGAAAAAACCCGCAGATTCTCAATCTCAGCAAAAGCTTGAGACACGATTGAGCAAAGAAAGCGAAGAAAAAAAACAGCGCGAGACTGACGCAAAAGCGAAAAAAGAAACCGACGAGATAGCGCGAAAGTTGGAAAAAAAGAAAAAAGAAAAAGAAGCCGAAGACAAGGCATGGCAAAAATTTGAGGCAAAAGCAAAAGAAGAGGCCGATGCGTTGGCGCGTCAGAAGGTGGAAGAAGATGTACTTAAATCTATCGCTGACATGCAACAGCGAGAAGCTGAATTGGCAATTGAAGAACGTGCTCGTATAGCAGCAGAAGAAAATGCAAAAAAAATCAATGAAGAAAAAGCGTTGCAGGCAGCGTTAGAGAAAGAAAAAAGAGAGAAAAAAGAAGCAGAAGTAGCGGCGGAAAAACTGGCCGCGGCGCAAAAACAGAAAGATGAAGAAGACAGGGCATGGCGCAAGTTTGAGGAAAAAGCTAAGAAGGAAGCTGAAGAAAAGCTGCAACGCGAATTAGAAAAAATAGCCGAAGAATTCGCTCGCCAAGCGAAAGAAGATCAGGCCAAAAAAGAACTGGAAGAAAAAGAAAGAAAAGAAGCAGAAGAAAAGGCTCATCAGGAAGCGCAATTGCAAGCGCAAAAAGATGCGGAAGAAAAAGCGCAACGCGAAGCACAAAAAGTAGCTGAAGAACTCGCGCGTAAGCTCATGCAAGATCAGATCCAGAAAGAGTTGGAAGAAAAAGAAAGAATTGAAGCAGAAGAAAAAGCCCGTCAAGAAGCTCAGTCGCAGTTGCAAGCGGCAAAGGAAGCCGAAGAGCGGACTCGACGAGAACTTCAGTTGCGGGAAGAAAAAGAGGCGAAAGAAAGAACTAGACGTGAAGCAGAGCAAGCGACAGCACAACTAAAACGTCAAAAAAATGAAGAAAGACAAAAGAAGGAAGCTGAAGACAAAGCAAGGCGCGAACTTGAATTAAAAAATAAGAAGGAGGCGGAAGAACGGTTGCGTCAGGAAGCCCGAGAAAAAAAAGACTTGGAAGAAAAAAACAGACGCGATGCAGATGAAAGAATAAAAAATGAAGCGCTTGAACTTGCGCGCCAGAAAATCGAGCAACAAAAGATTGACGAGGAACAAGAGCAAGCCCGTAACGAAATAGCGGAAAAATTGCGACTTGCCGCTGAAGCGCAATCAGTGCAAGAAGAACAGGCGGAGGCACAACGACAAGCAGAGCTACAAGCTGAGGAATCAGCTAATCTAGCCGCCCAAGAACAGATATTGATCGATGCAGAAAAAGCGCGCCAACATGAATTAAGAGAAGGTGTTGATGTTGTAGCGGGTGCAGAGATTGCGCAAAGCCTGAGTGAGGAAGACGAACGGCAAGCGAGAATGGCGGCAGAGGAACAAGGCAAGCAAGGGCTTGACCTGCAGGCAAAAAAAGCTGCGGATGAAATTGCACAAAAGCTCGAAGAAATCGCCAATGAAAAAATAAGCGAAGCGGCGAACGCGCAAGAATTGGCTGCTCATAAAGCGCAAGAACAAGCACGATTAAGTGAGATAGCAAAAGAAAGAGAAAAGTCGCGCCAAGAGGCTGTGGCGTTGACGCAAGCCAGAAGAGAAGAGCGAAATAGGGTCAAATTAGAACAAAAGAAACAACGTGAAACCGAACGCAAAGCACGACGAAATAATCAAGAAGTTGCGCCTGTGAGCAATGTGCATTTTTACGATACATCACGCGGTTTGGGCATGTCTGTGATAGGAATATGTTTTGTCGTTATTGTCGTGCTTTTTGCATGGACGCAATTGAGCAGCTTTGACGAAAAAATTACTCAAGTTGAAAAAATATCAAGTCAACAGTTTCAACAGGTCGTTAAAATAAAGAAGCTAGGCTTTTCGTTTATACCGCAACCGCAATGGCAATTTGAAGATGTCGTGATTGGTGCGCAAGGGCAGATCAAAATACAGCAAATCAATGCGCCGGTGGATCTGAGCTCCCTTTTTGGCGAGGTAACGACTTTCAAATCTTTGGAGTTTCAATCGCCAGTATTAAATGAAGAAGGCTTAAGCTGGGTGCTGTTTGGCCGATCTCAAAAGCAGGGATTCGAGGTAAATCATGTGAGCGCCACCAATGTAAAAGTTGATTCTGCCAATCTTGATATGGGGGTGTTCGACCTTGATGCAAAGATAGGTGCCAATAGCGCCTGGAACATAATTAATCTGGTGTCGCCCAATAAAGAAATGACGATCGAGCTTCAGCCTAAAGAAGGGCAAGTACAAGTTAAAGTGAACTCAAAATCGTTTGCCTTGCCATTTGGTTCAAGTTTAACTTTAGGATCATTCAGCACTGAGGGCGTTTTTAGCCAAAATGCGTTGACACTGTCGAAGTTTTACGGAGTGATCTACGATGGCATACTAACAGGGAGTGCCAAGCTGACTTGGGACAAAGACTGGAGTCTCAAAGGTGAGATTAAGGCCAAACAGATTGATGCTGCAAAATTCTTAGCGGAATCATTTGAAGACGGGCAAATTGAAGGTGACGGGAAATTTCTAATGCAAGCACGAGAGGCTAAGAAGCTTTTTCCATCGCAGCGCATGAATGGAAATTTCTCGGTACATAACGGAACCATACGCGGTATCGATATGGTCAAACTTCTGCAAGGTGTCGACAATTCCGGAACTTCTTCCTTTAAAGATCTGACCGGTGGTTTTTCTTATGATATGGGTAAAACGCGATTGAAAAATGTCAGGTTGGCGGCGGGTCTGGTATCAGCCAACGGTTATGTTGATGTAAATGCCAATCAAGAATTGAGTGGTCGGTTTGGCGTGGATTTGACAACCTCGGTTAGAAACGTCCGGGTTGATTTACTTATTTCAGGTGCGTTGAAAAAACCGCATTTCTCATCTTCCTCAACTAGCATAAAAGTACAAGAATGATCGCTTTAATACTGAATCTGGGCGTTGCGCTTGCCCTTTGTTATTTACTATACTGGCAGCAAAATCAACATGTTTCATTTAGCAAACGGGTGTTCACCGGTTTAGGTTTAGGCGTGTTGCTGGGAACGGCATTTCAGCTGATCTACGGTGTTAGTTCCAACACCGTGAACGATACTAACGCCTACCTTGATATTGTTGGTACAGGTTACGTCAAGTTGTTACAGATGATTGTGATGCCATTGATCATGGTGTCAATTGTTTCGGCAATTCTCAAGCTGCGTGATGTAGGTTCCTTAGGAAAAATCAGCGCATTAACCATAGGTACTTTGCTACTTACTACGATGGTGGCCGCCGTAGTGGGAATCTTGATGGCCAAATTGTATGGCTTGACCGCGATAGGGCTAAGTTCTAGCGCGGCGGAAGTCGCGCGCGGGCAGTACTTGCAAGGCTCGGTCGCGACGGCAAAAGCGGTTTCCTTACCAAGCATGATTCTGAGTTTCATCCCGGCCAATCCTTTTCTGGATATGACGGGTGCGCGTAAAACCTCGACTATTGCGGTCGTATTATTTGCGATTTTTATTGGCGTCTCTGCCACTGGTATTGCAGTAAAGAAGCCGGATATTTTTACTTCGTTCAAACACTTTGTCGAGGTTGCGCATGTGATCGTGATGCGCATGGTAACCCTGGTATTGCGCCTTACTCCGTATGGCGTGTTTGCACTGATGGTGCAAGTGGTTGCCAGTTCCAGTGTGCGGGATATTTTTAATTTGATCAATTTCGTGTTGGCTTCTTACAGCGCCATACTCATCATGTTTGGCGTACATCTCATTTTGATTGTTGCTGTCGGTTTAAATCCTTTGCGTTACGTGAAGAAAATTTTTCCGGTATTGTTATTTGCTTTCACCTCGCGCACCAGCGCTGGCGCAATCCCGATGAGTGTACAGACCCAAACCACACGACTTGGCACTTCGGAAGGTATCGCGAACTTTGCCGCTTCTTTTGGTGCGACCATAGGCCAGAATGGCTGCGCCGGTCTTTATCCTGCGATGTTGGCGTTTATGATTGCGCCAACTGTTGGTATTGATCCTATGACGCTTGCGTTTACGATACCTTTGATACTCATCATTACCGTTAGCTCAGCGGGCGTGGCTGGTGTCGGCGGCGGGGCCACTTTTGCGGCACTGATCGTGTTGTCGGCGATGGATTTGCCTGTCGCTCTGGCAGGTTTGCTGATCTCGATAGAGCCATTGATCGATATGGGGCGTACGGCACTAAATGTGAGCGGTTCTATTACTGCAGGCACCGTCACCAGTCGATTGCTCGGGGCTACGGATATGGCTATTTTCAATAGCGATACTGAAATTAATCTTGATGACGAGGAAGCGGACGCCTTACCTGTTCGGCAATGATGCCATGGCGGATTCAAAACAATGAATAGAAGAACTGCCATGTCCCCAGACCAACTCGAGCAGCTAAGTCAGCGCACCTTAGCGCACTATCAGCAACGCGCCGAGGAGTTTTTTGTTGGGACAGTTAACCATGATGTTAGCCAAAACATAGCGGCCTTACTAGAATATATTGAAGCGCCAGCGCCGTATCTCATTCTGGATCTGGGTTGCGGCCCGGGGCGCGATCTGAAAACTTTTAGAGAGTTTGGTCATACCGCCATCGGTCTGGAAGGCTGTGAACGCTTTGCCGAAATGGCGCGTGCCTACAGTTCTTGTGAGGTGTGGCAACAGGATTTTCTTAAACTCGATTTACCTGCCCTGCATTTTGATGGTGTGTACGCTAACGCTTCATTATTTCATGTGCCAAGTCAGGTGCTAGCGCGGGTTTTGTCAGAGCTGCACGCAACGCTGAAAGAAAATGGAGTCTTGTTTAGTTCTAATCCGCGCGGCAACAATGAAGAAGGCTGGAACCAGGAAAGATATGCTGCTTATCATGATCTGGAAAACTGGCGGGCGTATATGAATGCGGCGGGTTTTGCGGAATTGACGCATTTTTATCGCCCGGCAGGTTTGCCGAGAGAGCGGCAGTTGTGGTTGGCCAGCGTCTGGCGAAAAGTATAGTTCTGTTCAAAGCAAACGCAGATGCCAAGAACCTGGCATCCCGTTTCAATCGCGCTAATTCACTGTTTTATTCACCAATGACTTGTTTGTACACCGGGCCCCATTGAGGATGGCCGACTTCTTTTTTAGTCAGGCTAAAACTCGGATCGGCGACACGCGCAGCCAAAAACGCCTGTTTGCATTCTTCCGTTCGCGCTGATGTGCAATAGATAAAAGCCAGATATTTGTGTGCAAGTGACGCGTCTTTTTTTACTGTAAATCCGGCCGCTAGTCCTTCAGTTAATGATTTTTCTGCGTCTGCATATTGCGCTTCTTCATAGGCGCGTATCCCAGCGAGCAATGCTTTTTCACCGGGGCGTGCTGATAAATCAGATAAGCCAACTTGTGCAGGTGGCGCAGCGCAGCCTGCAAGCAACGCGCCCAAAGATAATGCAGCAAGTGCGGTGCAGACGCGTCGAGAACTAGAACCGATGAGCGATCTTGACTTCTTTTTCTGTATTGACGTCAACTGTAACGACATAATTATCATCTCCATTTTTGATTTCAATTTTGTGTTTGCCTACCGGCAAGCTGAGTTTTGTTAATGGCGGTGTAATCCCTTTGCTTTGCCCATCGACATAGACTTCACCCCAAGGGGAAACGGCAATCTGTATTGCGCCCAACTCGATAGGCGCGGGTTCGGCTTTCACGATTACCGGTGCGGCTTTGACCTTGGCGGCCAGCTTTGCTGCTGCAAGCGCTTTTTTGTCGGGTGCTGCGGGTTTAATCTCTGGCTCTTCAACTACAACACGGGGCGCGGGCACTGCTTCCGTAAGCTTCGTTTCGATTGATGGGGCAACAACTTCAGCATCTTGTACGGTCTGCGGCAGCATAGCGCTTGGTTTTGGCGCCGATGGTTTAAGCGAGAACCATAAAGTCAGGGCGATCGCCAATGCACCTGCAACGACATACGAAATTTGTCTTGTACCAAAGCCAGTTTTTTTTACTATCGTTTCGTCTTTGTCAGAGCTGGCTTTGGCTAGATCCGGATTTTGGATTTTCGCGATAATGCGGTCGGTTCTTTCTTTTTCCAGGAATCGATTCAGTTCGCGCGCCATGTCGGCGGCACGTTGATAGCGATCTTCAGGTTTTTTTGCCAAGGCTTTGGCAGCGATGCGTGCCAATCTCAATGGTACATCGGACTTGATTTCTTGCGGTGGAATGGCGGCGTCATGGGTGATGGCATGCAGTATTCCCGGAACGTCTTTTCCTTTAAACGGCAATTGACCGCACAATAATTGATACAGCATCACACCGAGAGAAAATATATCGGTGCGGGCATCGACTACCGCACTCTTTGCCTGTTCTGGTGACATATAGTTTGGCGTGCCTAACAGGCGTCGTTCAGACACTTGATCTTCGCCTAAAGTTGAATCGGCATCGGACAATTGTCGCGAAGCGCTGGCGATACCAAAATCGAGAACCTTAGGCGTTGAATTGCCAACAATAAAAATATTAGCGGGCTTGATATCTCTATGAATCACGCCATTCTCATGGGCATAATCTAGAGCTTGGGCAATCCGGCCTATGATGTCGGCAATTTGTTTGTAGCTGAACTGATGGCCGCTGGCTAACATTTCACTAAGTTCTTTGCCCTCCAGGTATTCCATGACGATGAACAGTAAATCGCCAGTCTTGTCAGCGTCGTACACGGTGACGATATTCGGATGGTTCAGACGTCCGGCCGCGCGCGCTTCCTGGATGAAATGCTTTTCGAACAGCTGCCGCTGATTTGCCGGAAGTTGCGGATTGAGAACTTTAATGGCGACCTTGCGTCCGATCATCGGGTCGCGGAAGAGATAGACAATTCCCACCGATCCCTGACCAATTTCGCTCTCGTAGACAAACCTTCCTATGCGTCCTTTAGGAATGAGTGTGGGGTTCGAGAGAGTGGCAAGATGTAGATCAGCTGTCATAGCCGTTAGCATAACCCTGAAACCAATAAATTTCCAAATAGGAAAGCAAATCTTTGGGGTTTATTTGAAGGTGCAGTTGTAAAACGGCAAGTATTGCAAATAGAATCATTGACATCAATTGAAAATACTTTTGCTAAATCACATCGCAAGCGGACTTGGAATCGATTCTATTTACTGCTGACGCCTGAAAGCTCGTTATTTCATGATGTCCGTCGTATTCCACTTACGATAATCTTACGACCATGTTTAAACATTGTCTCTGCTTATTGTTGCGTTTTGTTACAATTTAAGTCATTGTTATGAATAACTTTGTTGACTATAAAAAACAAATCCGACTTTGTGATGCATCTCCTTATTGAGGGAAATCAGAAAAAGCATGGCGGCTCTTCTTAGATTAATTATTCTGCTTGTTTCTGGGTTCACTTTGCAGAGCGCGCAAGCGGAAATTTATACTTGCAAAGATGCGGCGGGTCATACGCTTACTTCGGATCGCCCGATTCCAGAATGTGCCGACCGGGCCATGTTTGTGCGACAAAATCCGGGACAAAGTTTGCGCGAAATTCCACGACCGAAGACCGCTGAAGAGCGTCGTAAGGCAGATGCCGAACAAGAAAAACAAAAAATTGCCGAACAACTTGAAGATCAAAGAAAAAGAGAGGAACTCTATCTTTTAGCGAATTTCAAAAGTGAGAATGATATTGAAATAACGCGTCAACGATCTTTAGAGGTTGTCAAAGAGAAAATTCGAGTTGGTAGCGAACAAATTAAAGCGGTAGATCATCTACTAGCTGAGCTGCAAGTTGAGCAACGTGATAGCGTTAAAAAATCGCCTGCAGAAAACGCCAACTTACAAAGTCGCGCAAATCAATTGGTCATGTCAATTAAAAACAGTCGCGAATCGGTCGCGAGGTACGAAGGTGAAAAAAATTTCATTAATACGCAATACGACGATATTCTGAATCGATATCGTGACATCGTTCTTAAGCGTAAAAAATCAGAGTGAGTGGGATCAGAGATTCTGTTTAACTATCGCAACAGATTTGGCTAGACGTCCTGGATCGATAGTCAGCAATGAACTGATCGAAATCCCCGGTTTGCGTTCTTTCCATCTCGTCTTGCTCATTCAGTGAGGTTTTAGCTAGCGTTTGGAAGTAAGCGCACTCTTCGGAATTAGGCGGACGCGCCCTGAATTGTTCGGCTAGCGCAATGCTTTGTTTCAAGGCAAACGCAGAGAATGATCCGTCATTGGCACGTATTGCATCGAGTACCCTTGCTGATGGCGTCAGTTCCGGATGCTGCAGTTTTTCTTTTTGTGTGGCCATGCTGCATGCATGTTCATTGTCACCACGTTGCGCATCCAACAGTGCTGCAACGGGTACGATTTTTTCCAATAATTCTAAGCCCCAGGCCTGTAAATTAATGTCTTTACCGGCGCGCTGCAAGTTCAGCCCCGGCTTGCGTCCTTGCTTGACTGTGAGCGCGAAATTGTTGACGTTTTCGTGACCTTCCACATCGTTGGTCAAAGGGCTTTCTTCCATCGCGCAAAAGAGCAAGAACGCATCGAGAAAGCGTGAAGTTTCCAGGTTGATGCCTAAGGGTTCAAAAGGATCAACATCCATGCAGCGCACTTCTATGTATTGCACGCCACGCGCACACAAAGCTTCTACCGGACGTTCACCAGTGCGTATCACGCGTTTAGGACGGATGGTCGCATAAAACTCGTTTTCAATCTGTAGTACGCTGGTATTAATTTGCACCCAATCGCCATTGCGCTGCGTACCTATTTCTTCGTACGGCGGGTAGGTTTGTCGCACTGCGCGTGACAGGCTGCTCATGTATTCGAGTAGCGTGTTGTACGGTGGAACTAAGCCATCTTGCGCATTGTTTTGGTAGCCCAGATCACTCATGCGCAAACTTGTTGCGTAGGGCAGATACAAGGTATCAGCTGACATGGTTTCCAGCTGGTGCGCGCGGCCACGTAAAAACTCGGTAGATAAAGCAGGTGACGCGCCGAATAAATACATCAATAACCAGCTGTAACGATGAAAATTCCGGATCAAGGCGACATAGCTTTCGGACTGGTAATGTTTGGCATCGCCTACTGTGTTTTCTGCTGCTTGTAACGCGTGCCAGATATTTTCAGAAAGCGAGTAGTTGTAATGAATACCGGCGATACATTGCATGCTCTTGCCATAGCGCAATGCCAGGCCGCGACGGTACACATGTTTGATCATGCCGATATGCGAAGTGCCATACCACGCAATAGGAATTTCCTGCTCGGAAGGCAGGTGGCATGGCATCGATTGGCTCCATAACATCTGATCACCCAGTTCGGTATACGCGAAGCGATGGATCGCATCGAGCTTATCAAGTGCGATGGCGATATCTGGCTCGGCAGGCGTAATAAATTCGAGTAAGGATTCGGAATAATCGGTCGTGATTTGCGGATGCGTCAAGGCCGAACCAAGCGCCGGCGGATGCGGTGTAAGATTTAAATGGCCATCGGCATTCACACGCAAGGTCTCACGCTCTATCCCACGTAATCCTTGTGCTAACAGCGGCCTGTAGGCGGCGCTATCGAGTAAGCTAAGGCGGCGGTGCAAAAGATCGCTGATCGGTTTGTTCATGGGTGTACCTGGTGGGTTTGCGTTTGGCTTAACGTTTAACGCTTAATACAAGCAATTTTCCGCAAGGATAGCCGAAAAATGAAAAACGGTTTTGACAGGCATCAGAGATGGGGCTGTATCGCAGGAAGTCAAGGCGGGGCTAAGGCTAAGCTAAGCAAAAATAAGTGCAGAAACTGGTCTATGCTAGTATGAAAAGCTCAGTTTGTGCCCGGGTGTATTGAGTGTATTGACGGTTATTTTTGTAATTAGTGATTTTTGGAAACCATCATCATGAGAGAATTTTTATGGATAAGTTTTTTCGCGGCCTATTTTGTCTCGTTTTACTTGCCTGTGGCGGCACACAGCCTTCCGTGATGACTTCTGCCAATGCTGCAGAGAGTTCGGCAAGCCAAAGCTTGACACTTAAAGTGGGGCAGCCAGCGACAGCTACGCAATTTGGTTTGAGTATTCAACTTATTGCATTTCAAGATTCACGATGTCCCGAGGGCGCGCGCTGCATCTGGGCCGGGCATGCAACAGCTAGCTTGCAGCTGATCCGTGCAGATGGCGCAACAGAAAACATAATCATAGGTACCGAGGCACCAGCGGCTATGCAACTTCCCTACCGTGCAACATCAGGCGATCTGCAATTTACATTGACTGCACTTGAGCCGATGCCATCGACCAAAGCTGCGGTACCGACAGAATCGATAAGGGCAACGGTGCTGATAGAAAAGCGCTGATATTTTTTGCCGCACCCACTATGTTTAATACATACGTTCAATCAAAAAAAAGTTAAAAAATCATGAAATTTGCCTACACCATTATCTACGTACCCGATGTCGCCGCATCACTGAGTTTTTTTGAAAACGCTTTTGGCATGCAAACAAAATTCCTGCATGAATCCGGCATGTATGGTGAGCTGAACACCGGTGAAACTACGCTGGCTTTTGCCGCACACGCGATGGGTGAAATGCATTTTCCGGCCGGCCATGTTGCAGCGCACAGTTCCAAACAACCGCTAGGGATGGAAATCGCTTTCGTTACCGATGATGTTGATGCTGCCCATGCAAAAGCTGTAGCGGCAGGCGCACTAGAGCTGGCATCACCAGAAGAAAAGCCGTGGGGGCAATTGGTTTCCTATGTGCGTTGTCCGGATGGCAGCTTAGTAGAGTTGTGCTCGCCTATGGGCTCGTGAAAGAGCAGAAGGTTTGCGCTGCATCACAAAAATCATATTATTTGACTATCAAATTTGATGAATTTTGGTAAAAACAAGGTAGGATTGACCTCCTTGGTTTTACCCGAATCAAACATCATATTTTGCCGGGCCAATTCTCGCCCGGCACTAACCTGGAGAGACAAATGATAGTCGGCCTGCCTAAAGAAATTAAAAATCACGAATACCGCGTCGGCCTAACCCCATCAAGTGTGCGTGAATTAACTTCGCGCGGACACAAGGTGCTGGTACAGAAAAATGCAGGAACAGAAATTGGCTTGAGCGATGATCAGTATGTAGCGGCTGGTGCGCAGCTGGTCGACACAGCCAAAGAAATTTTTGCTCTGGCAGAAATGGTCGTTAAAGTTAAAGAGCCTCAGCCGGAAGAGTGCGCCATGTTGCGTCAAGGGCAAATTTTATACACCTATTTGCATCTGGCGCCCGATCCGGAACAGACTGCCGCCCTGGTTAAATCTGGTGCGATTTGTATCGCCTATGAAACCATTACAGGCGCCAACGGTGGTTTGCCTTTGCTCGCACCTATGAGTGAAGTGGCGGGGCGCATGGCGATACAGGCCGGTGCCGCACATCTTGAGAAATCCAAAGGCGGCATGGGTCTGTTGCTCGGCGGCGTGCCAGGTGTTGCGCCTGGTCACATCGTTATTATCGGCGCCGGCGTGGTCGGTACCAATGCGATGCAAATGGCGGTCGGCACGGGTGCTCGAGTCACAATACTCGACAAGAGCATAGACCGGCTGCGCCAACTCGATCTGGTGTATGGCAATCGCATCGCTACCGTGTATTCCAACGCGCAAGCGATCGAAGAAGCGGTGCTGTCCGCCGATCTGGTGATAGGCGGCGTATTAGTACCAGGCGCGGCAGCACCGAAGCTGGTTACACGCGATTTAATCTCTCGCATGAAGCCGGGCGCGGTGGTCGTTGATGTGGCGATTGACCAGGGCGGTTGCTTTGAAACTTCCCATGCAACGACCCATGCGGAACCCACCTTTGTGGTCGATGGCGTGATTCATTATTGTGTGGCCAACATGCCAGGCGCGGTCGCACGCACTTCCACTTTTGCACTCAACAACGCCACCATCGGTCATGCAGTCGCATTAGCCGAAAAAGGTTGGCAGCGTGCCATGCGGGATGATATGCATTTGAAAAATGGCCTGAATGTCTGCCAGGGAAAAGTCACGTATCAAGCGGTTGCGCAGGCACTTGGTTATGAGTACGTGAAGGCGGATACGTTGTTGAGTTAGTTGACTGCCAATCTACCAGCTCAGGTGTAGTTTATTTTGCCGGATCATCTCATTGATTGGCACACGCGAAAGACTTGTAAAGTAGCTCTTATTGAGCTACCTCAAGCTACTTTTTGCCAATGCGCATTAACTTATAGACGGCATTTCAATTTCTGAAAGGCATGTCGTTTTATACGACATCAATAGAATGATATGAGGAAAATATGCGTCTTAATTCGACCGAGAATAGAAGTAACATTTTTCGTGAAAGTTGCTTCTTGGATATATATAAAATTCTTCCTTTGAACTTTACAAAAAATTGACTATAACTAGATTGTAGGCAGTTGCATATTTTGTTCTTGTTCCGCTTTCTGGTCGGTGATACTGGAGATTCCTTTCCCCAGACCGTGCTACGGTCGATGATCGTTTTGTGCAGCTGCCTCCACATAGTCTATTTGACTAGGAGGTCACCATGAAACGCAGACTATATTACATGTTGCCTGATGTACTCAGCGCCAGAGCCATGCTCGACGAGTTATTGTTGGCGCGCATAGAAGAGCGGTATTTACATTTTTGTGCCAAAGAGGGAACTCTATTGCCGGATATGCCGGAAGCCAATTTTCTGCAAAAAACGGATCTGATTCATGGTGTTGAGATTGGCATCCTGATCGGAGGAATTTCCGGCTTTATCGCTGGCGCACTACTGTTGATATTTCCGCCTGACGGCATAGAGTTACGCATTGTTGCCCTGCTGGTGGCAACCTTAGGCGGCGCAATTTTTGGCTCTTGGGCTTCTGGCATGGCCGCTGCTGCAATCCCCAATTCTAGCCTCAGGCCATTTCGCGATGGGATAGAACAAGGACAGGTGTTATTGATCGTTGATGTGCCTTTCCATCGCGTCACCGAGATCGAAACATTGATTTCTACGCGGCATCCCGAAATCAGTTTTGGCGGCATGGAACCGCATTTACCCATCTTCCCCTGACTGTTTGAAACTAAGGGGGTATTTCACCAAACTTTGCGATAATGATCTGAGTTTGGTGGATCTTTTTTTCAGAAGTGCGGCGTAACAGATTACTTCTGTACGTTATCGTCAAGTCGCAACTCTATCGGTGCCGCCAGCTCGGGGCAGCAACCCGGATGTCCCTCAAATATGGTTTTCAGTTTTGCCATATCTGCGGTGACGTCGTCGGTCAGATCAATGTAGTCGAGCAAGCCTACTTCTTTGCGCGCGAAATCGAAGTAGACGCAACCTATCGGCAGCTTGGCAGCACGGGCAATATGATAAAAACCACTACGCCAATGCGGACGATAACTGCGCGTTCCTTCAGGTGTAATCGCCAGCCAATACCACTCCGCTGCGTTGATGCTAGCTGCCAGACGGGCGATGGCGCCAGTCGATGAACTGCGTTCAACCGGTTCGCCTCCAAGGTAACGCAAAACTCGCCCGACGGTGGCACCAGTTAAGCCTTCAAACAGGCTAGATTTAGCGATAAAGTGAAACGGCATGCCGATCGCCCACTTGGCCAGAATGCCGACCACAAAATCCCAATTGGACGTGTGTGGGTAGACGATGATAATTCCCCTAGGCCCCGGCAAGGGTTGATAGCGGACCTGCCAGCCACGTAAGGAAAACAAGAAAATCGCTAGTCGTTGCAAGCGGGTCTGAACATTTTTTGCGGTGAGTACTTGTGTGTTCATAGAGGCAATTTTGTCAGGATTTTAACGGGCGTTAATTCGAGAAGTCTATCATTTTCAAAATTTTTTATTCTGATTGCCCGGTTACAGATTGTCTCATGCATCGTCGCCCGTCTGAAGTAAAATACCTGTGCACTTAGATCCACTGACCACTAAGCAATGTCACTCCAACTGCAGAATGCATATAAGAAAATAGCCATGAATTATCATTTTGTCGCCAGTTTTTCGGTCTACATGATCGTTGGTTGCGCATTGTTGCTGGTATGGCGACGCCAGCCCGCACATCGATTTGTCCGCGATATTGCATGGTCGACCATCACAGCAGGAATAACCCTAGTCGGGTATTTACTCTATTCGCAAGCAATAAAGCCTTTTGACGTCGTAGGATTTATGACACTTCCGTTGGGTTCGGTTGCCAATATCATGTTTTTGGTGTCCGCTGTAGCCCACCTGACCGAGCTAAAACTGAGCCGTAAATTCTTGCTGGTGATGACGCTACTTTTAATGCTGATTTGGCTGCTACCCATGGTTGAAATTTATATGTATTGGGCTCTCGCCACATTAGTCATTCTCACAGCGATCGGCGTGTGGGCCAGTCTATGTTTATGGAAGAAGACTCTCATCGAGCGTCTGGTCGGTCCCTTGCTGATTGCGCTTGGGTTGAATCAATTGATCGTTTTAAACTGGGGTGAGTCTGGCTTACAGGCACAGGTGTTGGCCGCCACTTTAATACGATTGTCGATCGCGCTGGTGTTCATGTTTGCTGCGCTTGAGAGAACCGCTAAATCCCTGCAAAAATCCTCGAAACATTTTGAACTGCTGACAGAAAACTCCCATCAGGGCGTCATCGTGACCGATGGCAATCGCCTGATATACGCCAATCCCGCGGCGCTGGCGATCTACGGCCATCGCAATGTGGTAACGCTCAATGAGATTTTTCTATACACAAACTATTCGCTTACGCAAAATATTTTGAAAAAGGTGCATAGACAATTACAGGAAAAAACTATCACCATTGCCAATTGGGATGGCCATCGAAAGAGAATGGATGGCAAGGAGCTTGAACTCAAATTTTCCGCCTGGAGCGTAGATTGGGATGGTGTGGCGGCGACCCAAATCTTGATCACCGATGAAACGGCAAGCGTCAATTCAGCCAGGGATTTAATGTACCAGGCGACGCACGACGAACTAACTGGCCTGCCCAATCGCTACCTGTTAATGCAGCGCTTGAAAGAATATTGTGTCGCGACGGATGAGGCACGCTGGTGTGCCCTGATTGTCCTGAATATTGCCCGTTTCAAGCTCTTCAATCAAAGCCATGGACATACGGTGGGTGATAACGTTCTGAAGATATTTGCCGAAAAGTTGAAAGATTTGGCGAATGGAGATGCAGAAGTAATGCGCCTCGGCGGAGATGAATTTGCCGTACTGGTGTTTGCAGAAAATTTGGCGCGTGACCTGACCTGGCGCCTGCAGGGTTTGTGTTTGCAACCCATTGTTGTATCAAGCGGAGAATTTTTTATCGATGTCTCTATAGGCATGGCCAGCTATCCGTTTGACGCCAGCAGCGCCGATACTTTATTGCGTGCCGCAAATGCTGCCATGCATCAGGCCAAGCGAACTCCGGGTACGTTTCTGGTGATGGCAGAAAAGCGTTTTGAAGAAATATCCAGTCAGGCTTTCGAGCAAGAGCAGGCACTACGCAAAGGGATCAAAAGTCAGGAAATTTATCTTCAATACCAGCCTAAAGTAGATGCTGCTAGCGGCCGCTTGCTGGGCTTTGAGGCACTGGCGCGCTGGAACCGACCCGGCATAGGCCACGTCAGTCCGGTAGAATTTATTGCGGTGGCAGAACGTACCGGCCTGATTGCTGAGTTGGGTAGCATGTTGCTGACCGATGCCTGTCGCCAGATTGCACGATGGTGTGAAGAATTCGGTGATTGCGTACCGGTTGCCGTGAATGTCTCGCCCATGCAATTACTGAACCCGGGGTTTCTTCAGCTGGTAGAAGACACAATGCAGCAGTATGCCATTGCGCCTCGTTTGCTGACCTTGGAAGTCACAGAAAGTGCAGCCATCGACAATCTGGAGCAGACCCAGATACAACTGCAAACACTTCGGGATCTGGGTGTGAAAGTGGCGATGGATGATTTCGGCACAGGTTATTCATCGCTGAGCATGTTGCGCAATCTTCCTTTACATACGGTAAAAATAGACCGTGCCTTAATCGATCCTTTACCCAGTCCGGACGCGATGGCGGTGGTCACCGCGATCTGCCAGCTGGCTGCTGCTCTCAACTTAAGGGTAGTAGCGGAAGGGGTAGAAACGCAGACGCATGCAGACGCCGCACACAAGGCGGGATGCCATGAATTGCAGGGCTATTATTTCGCCAGACCGATGACACATGGTGAGGCGGCAGGGTGGCTGGCACGTGGCATGCAATCGTCAGCCGGGACGCAAACGTAAGCTAGTATGTAGTTCCAGCATTTGCATAGTATTGACAAGTAAGTGCGATTAGCAGAGCGTATTTGCACGTGTGTAAATTAAACCGAAGGATGAGATTGCATCCCACCAAACTTCAGGAGCAAGACGATGTTGAATCACGAACAAATGACACAATTTCAGCAAAATGGTTATCTAGTGCTACCTAATTTCAAGAGCACTGCCGAGATCGCTGCAGTGCGCGCGCGGGCGGACCAGATTGTGCGTGATTTCGATGCGGCAGAAAGCAAGTCCATTTTCACGACCAAAGAACAAGAGAAAAAAATCGATCAATATTTTCTTGATTCCGCCAATAAAATCAGCTGCTTTTTTGAAGAAGAAGCCTTCGATGAAAGCGGTAAACTACGCCAGGAAAAAGCCCTCTCGATTAACAAAATAGGTCATGCCCTGCATGATCTTGATCCAGTTTTCTCGGCCTTTTCACGTGGCCCGCAACTGGCGCAAGTCGCACAAGATCTAGGCCTGGCGCAAACGCAAATCTGGCAAGCTATGTATATTTTCAAGCAGCCCGGCATAGGCGGCGAAGTGCGCTGGCATCAGGATGCAAGCTATTTCGACACCGTGCCAATTAGCGTCACCACTTTCTGGTTCGCACTGGAAGACGCCACGCTAGAGAATGGTTGTCTATGGGTAGAACCGGGTGGCCATCGCAGCCCACTGCGCGAACGTTTTGTGCGCGAAGGCGATCAGGTAAGAGTCGAAAAATTAGACCACACGCCATGGCCCGGTGACGCCACGGCCGTTCCGCTAGAAGCAAAAGCGGGCAGCCTGGTGTGCTTCCATGGCTTGCTACCACATTACAGCGCCCCCAATCGTTCAGCCATCTCACGCCATGCGTATACCCTGCATGTAACAGATGGACGCAGCCATTATTCAGAACAGAACTGGATACAACGCGATGCAAGTTTTCCGGTACGTGGTTTTGTGTGAGTTAAGTTCACTCCTTCCCCTCCGAGGGGAAGGCTGAGGTGGCGATGAGTTTTAAGCGACAAGGTGCAAACTACTTAATTTGAAAAATCTTTGGCGTTACTTTGCAGCCTTATTCAACGGCCGTAACAATATAGTCAGCGATTAATTTATCGCTGATCTGATGTGGATTACGCACGCCAAAGTTGGTCGTCGTCACTAAGACCACCAACTCCAGATCAGGAATAATCACCGCTTTGTTACCACCCGATCCAGCCATTTGATACGCCTGATGTGTCACGCCTTTGGCGCTATACGGGTACAACCAAAGCAGATAGCCATAATTGCGTTGCTCATCCACTTCAGCGTGTGGTGTGACAGAGGCTTTGACCCAAGCGGCCGGTAATATCTGTTGCCCATGCCATGCACCGCCATTGGCAAGTAACTGACCGAGCTTCAACAAATCGCGGCTACGCAGACCTAAACCACCACCACCTTGCGCCAGGCCCAGCGGCGAATATTGCCATTCCGCCTTGGTGATGCCCAAGGGTGAGAATAAGACTTTTTGTGCAAAATCTGGCAAAGGCATTTTCGTCGCATTTTGAACCACGGCGCCTAG
>JANYFV010000536.1 GCA_025359635.1 Undibacterium sp.
AAAGATGTTAATTTTGGTGGGTCGTTTGGTGGTGGAAATTTGTTTATGTCTGCAAATATGAGTAAAGAAGAAAAAACTGCGGCCGTAAAATTGACGAAATTTCTTTATCAAGCTTCAATACAAGCACGAACTAGTGCCGCAACCGGTTATCTGCCAGTCGTTAGTGCTGCGTTTGCAGATCCGTTGTTAAAAGATCGATATAGTGTGGATGAATCATTTGTGCACGTACGGCAACAGCTTAAATACGCGAAGCCAAAATTAATGGCTGCCGATAATTTAAAAGTGCGCGAAATTATTAGAGTGGCGATTGACCGCAGCCTGAAAGATGGGGTTTCTCCACAAGTCGCGTTAGAACAGGCTCAGCAAGAAATTGATAAATTGGTAAAGTAAAGTTGAAAATTTGAACTATGATGAAAAGGGCAAGACCTTCTAACTGATCTCACTTTAGGGAATGCATTATGACAATCGTTCACATTCGCAGACGCAGTACGCCATTGTTAATGCTAACAATGCTTACTTGTTCAATGATGTGCATTCCTCTAGTTGCCTCCGCCCAAACTAAAGGGGTAAAGCAAATCGTTAAACCACCTATTGCCTTGGCATATATTGATGTCGCGACCAGTAGCAGTGATATGCCGGGCGCGAACATGATGGGCGCGGCTGCACAGGGTGCAAAATCCGGTGGATTTTTTGGCGCTTTGAGTGGTTTGGCGAAAGGTGCGGTCGGTGGGGTGAGCGATCGTGGTAACGTCTTTGGCAATACGCATGCGATGGGTTTTGCAATGGGGCGTTTTGTCGATGTCTCTGTGTTTACCAGCAAGAACAATACACTGACCGATGCGACACAAATGCTTCCATTAGGGATGAACCTTGGTGAGTCACTGAAATTGATCGCTCCAGTTCCCGATAAGCCAGTCCCGACTGTGGTGGATGAAAGTCCCGTAGAACCAAGTTACGAAAGACCAAAAGGAAAAATCTCCATTTACTGGGGCTGTGGTGAAACCGTCAGAGCAGGTCAGCCGCGCACCCTCGATGCGGCCAAAGCTTCGCTTGAAGACTTCACTAAATTTTTCGTAATGCGCGGCAAAACCACCAAAGGCGCCCGTTTTGCGCCCGGTCATCCCTCCTGGCCAAATAAAGTCGACGACCGCAAAGTGCCTGACACTGCATCTCTCATCGGGCAACATACTTTTGTTGGTAACGGTATTCCAGAGAGTTTTAATGTGGCGCTTGCAGCGCCACAGGATTTGATGCCAACGATAGAGCTTAATCAAATCAAGAACGAGGGAGCTGTGCATCTTGAATGGAAGAGTATTCCATATGCCCGTGGTTACTTCATCAGCGCCATGGGTGGCAAGTCTAGCGGCGGCGATTCTGCTGAATTGATAGTCTGGACCTCGAGTGAATTGGCCGATTTTGGCTTCGGCCTGGTCGACTATCAATCGAATACTGATATTGATAAGTGGATAGGGGAAAAAGTTATTTTGCCTGCCAGCGCAACGAAGTGCGATGTACCAAAAGGCATCTTTGGCGAACAAGCTGCCGGCATGTTGCGCATGATTGCGTATGGCTCTGAAGCATTTTTTGCTTATCCGCCAAGGCCAAACGATCCTAAAATTGCATGGGAGCCAGATTGGCAAACCAAGGTACGTGTCAAGTCAACCTTTAGCTCTATGTTAGGTGGATTTGGTGATGCCGGAGATAGAAAACAACAGCAAAAACAACCGAAGGAAGAGAAGAAACTCAATCCAGCCGATCTTCTTAAAGGATTGTTCGGAAAATAGAATAGTGGTCAACTTACATCGATTCACTTATGATTGAATTCGATTTCAATTTGGATTCAATTCGGATTCAAGCTATTCTGGACCGCGCTATAAAATGAAGAGAAACTCAATGATTAGATATGCCCCTGTCAAATGCGCAGTAAAAATTGCGGTGATTTTTTTTCTATCCGTTACGAGTTGTATGGCCCAGAACAGTTCACGTCCTGGCAAAGCAGTTGTTTCGCCTTTGACCGTCAAGACTGTTGACCTTACCCAAGGCGCGCAGGGCGCAAACGATATTGATGCATCAGCACAAGGCAGGTCGGCAGAACGACTCTTCAAGAAGAAGATACTTGCTACCGCCTTTGCTATCAATAAATTGGGGCAGGTGGCGGATATCGATAATATTGAACAAGGATTCCCCAGAGAGTTACTGCGCAAATTAGATCAATCGCACAAATTTTTGACTCGTAGCTCAGCTAATTTACTATCATTTTCGATGCAGATAGAAAACCCCAGTCTACGTTTAGTGAAACAAGTTGCTGCAGAAAACGACAGCCAGTTTGTCATATCCGGAGAAATACGTAATGCAGGTATTCGAACTGAAAATAAATACTGGGGCTTGTGGAAGACCAATAAACGTCATATCGAAATTGAGCTTGCTGTGTACGATGGATTGAGCGGCGCACTACTGGCAAAGCATAATGTGTTTAAACAAGCAGAAGATAATGCGGTAGTCGGGCTCGATAAACCTTTTGGTAGTGCGGCTTTTTATGCAACGTCGTATGGCAAGGCAATTAACGAGTTGCTAGAAGATTCTGCCAAACTAATCGCCAAAGATCTTGAATCACATCCTATCTTGGCAAAAATTCTAAAAATTGCGAACGGCCAGATCGTCATTGACGCCGGTAAGTCGTCTGAAATTTTGGCCGGCGATCTCGCTACCGTGGAAGCGGTCAACAATGAATTGCCGACGATGAGCTTAAACTCGTCGCCATCAAAACCATTGGAATATGGCTTAGCGCATACCAGCGTTGGCAAGATCGCCATCATCCAGGCACAAGCTTTATTTTCCATAGGCGAGTTGTCGGTAGACGTTAAACCTGAGGATGTCAAAGTTGGTGATTTTGTGCGTTTTGAGAACGTGATGGCGAATTAGGTCAATGCACTCTAGATCAGGATAGTTTTTTAGCTCTTTCTTCTTCCTGTAAACGTAATATTCGTCTTTGCACTTTTCCGGTAGTGGTCATCGGCAATGCCGCAATAAATTCGATTTCTTTAGGGTATTCGTAGGGGGCGAGCTGGCCTCTTACGTGCTTTTGCAACTCTGCAATCAGCTGATCGGTCGCCACAACACCGCTGCACAAAACGATATACGCCTTCACCAGGTTGCCACGTTCTTTGTCTGGTTTTGGTACTACCGCAGCATTGCTGACAGCCGGATGTTTGAGCAGGCAATTTTCTATTTCTGATGGGCCGATACGGTATCCAGCCGCTTTAAACATGTCGTCTGCACGTCCCCAATACCAGAGATAACCATCAGCATCGCGCAATGCCAGATCGCCGGTGCGACACCAGTTACCGGTGAACTTGCTGGTGGTCGCCTCGGGATTTTTCCAGTAATTTAAAAAGAACACCGGATCTGGGTGGCCGTGGATATCGTAGCGATTCACCGCAACTTCACCGGTCTCACCATCTGCTATTTCCGTGCCCGCATCATCAATTAATGCAACCCTGTGACCGGGATAAGGGCGACCCATGCTGCCCGGTTTGGCCGGCCATAATTGGCTGCTATTGCCGACGATGTAATTCATTTCGGTTTGACCAAACATCTCATTCGGTGTGACGCCCAAGGCCGATTCGCACCACATAAAAACTGCATCACCAACTGCCTCGCCGGCGCTCATGATGGCGCGTAGCTTTAGCTGATATTTTTCTCGCGGTGCCTGGTTTGCTTTCATCATGAGTTTTAAGGCAGTGGGAAACAGAAAAGTATTGGTTACCGCATATTTTTCCATTAAATAATACGCGGTCTCGGCGCTAAAGCGACCCTGATATCCAACGATGGATTTGCCAAAGTAAAGGGTGGGCAGCAAGGCATCCATCAAGCCGCCTGTCCAGGCCCAATCGGCAGGCGACCAGAACACATCGCCGTCTTGCGGAAACCAGTTTTGCGACGCCACAAAGCCTGTTAAATTACCTATGAGTGCGCGATGCGGAATCAATGCGCCTTTCGGTGCACCTGTAGTGCCGCTGGTGTAGATGAGGATGGCCGGGTCGTGCGCCAATGTCGTCGCCATTTCAAATTCACCTGAGATTTGGCGGAGCGCATCACGCCAATCGAGCGCGCCGGGAGTGTTGCAGTCTAGTGTGATCACTGTCTGGAGCGAGGGGCAATTTCCGCGGATTTGTTGGTAGGCATCGAGACCAGTTTCATCCATGATGAGCGCGACTGCTTCACTATGTTGCAGGCGGTACTCAAGCGCTTCAGGGCCAAACAAAAATGACATGGGCATGGCAATGGCCGCCATTTGCAAACAGGCCATCAAGGCAATCGCAGTCTCTGGGCGTTGCGGCAAAATAATCGCTACTATGTCGCCGCGCTTGACGCCTCTCATGACTAATACATTGGATAAACGATTCGCCTGTTCCTGTAATTGTGCATAGCTCAGGGTTTCGCTATGAGCTTTTATATCTTCGAAATACACTGCGATATGCGAGGCATGTTCGGCATCATTCGCCCAGCGCTGACTGCAAACCTGTGCAATATTGAACTCCTTGGGCACCTCCCAATGAAACTGCTGATACAGTGCCTCATACTGGCTTGCTGAGGGGTTAAACTTGGGCATAAGATCTCCGGTATAATTATCGAACGGTCGTTCTTTTATCTTCAGTTTTATTTATTGATTACAAATTTATCATGAAACCATCTCGCTCAGAATTTATCAACATCCGCGGCCTGCAAACTCACATCCGTCATTGGGGTAGTGAAGCGGCACCACTCATCGTGATGGTGCACGGTTGGATGGACGTTGCGGCCTCGTTTCAATTTGTGGTTGATTGTTTGCAAAACGAATGGCATGTCATTGCATTAGACTGGCGTGGTTTTGGCCTGACAGAAGCGCCAAAGACCGATACCTATTGGTTTCCTGAATATTTGGCCGATCTCGATGCGCTACTCGACCATTTCCAGCCTGACGAGCCGGTTAATTTATTGGGCCATAGTATGGGCGCGAATGTGGCCGCGCTGTATGCGGGCGTCCGGCCTGAACGAGTTAGAAAACTGATTAACCTGGAAGGTTTCGGCATGCCGCTAAGCCATCCAAAACAGGCGCCAAGCCGCTATAGAAAATGGCTCGATGAATTGCGCGTCACACCAACCATGCGTACTTATGCCAGTCAGGCAGAAGTGGCGGGGCGCCTGCAAAAAACCAATCCAAGATTATCTGACGAACGCGCGGCATTTTTGTCGCAACACTGGGCAAGAGAGAACGCGCAAGGTCAATGGGAAATTTTGGGCGACCCTGTGCACAAAAACTCCAGCCCCTTACTCTATCGCGTAGAAGAAGTCATGGCTTGTTGGCAAAAAATCACCGCACCAGTCTTGTGGGTAGAAGCCAATGACACCGATGTCTGGCGTTGGATGGGGCCAAAAGAGGAAGCAAGGATAGAAATCGACCGGCGCATTACTTTTATCCCCAAGGTGCAGACGGAAATGATCATGGAAGCGGGGCATATGCTGCACCATGATCAGCCGGAGATTCTGGCGAAAATGGTAGAGCAGTTTTTGGCTAAGGATTAAGCTTCCCCTAATTAAAAACCATCGCTCCATCGCATAATTCAACTAAAATACCTGCCTTTGGCGCCACTCATTTTCCTAATGAGCACGATGTAGGTCAGATATAAGGGGTTTTATGAACGCACCAATAACAATGCCGCCAATGGAGCCACATGTGCCGGAGACCGCATTCGGCAAATGGTTTTTGCAAACGAATACCTGGACTGTCCATGTACTAGATAGAGCGATGAAAGATCTTGATCGGCTTATTCCACACCGCCAGAGCAGTTATCAAGTCGTGGCTGACGTCGGTTGTGGTTGGGGGCGCTCACTCAAAAAATTGAATGAGCTGTATTCGCCAGAGCGTTTGATCGGCATCGATATCGATCCGGAAATGCTGGAAATTTCTGCAAAGGAAGCGAGCGATGCAGGCGTCAAAGCGGAGTTTATTCATTGTTCAAGTTCTAGCCTGACTCTTCCTGATAATAGTGTCGATGTTCTTTTTTGCCATCAAACCTTTCATCATCTGATTTATCAAGAACGGGCAATTGCAGAATTTTTACGCGTGCTTAAACCAGGTGGAATTTTACTGTTTGCGGAATCGACCCGTCGATATATTCATTCCTGGATTATTAAACTGCTGTTTCGCCATCCGATGAAAGTACAAAAAACTGCACCCGAATATCTCAAGCTGGTGCGCG
>JANYFV010000549.1 GCA_025359635.1 Undibacterium sp.
GACCACCGATAAGATAGTTCGCCAGTTGTGTTGCACTGACGCCAGCATAAGTAGCTGCGGAGGCTGCAAAAATACTCTGATCTTCAATATCGAGATTGTCATAGTCAAATTTTTTTCCTAGCGAACTTGCCCAGGTAAATACTTTACGACCTGATGCTGGAACAGTTGCGGACCATGCCAGAGACTGATCTGCTGCGATTTTACCTGTCGTTGGATCGAGTATCTTTTGTTGCAGTTGCCCAGACCAATCGTCGGATCTATAAGTGGAAATGAATAAACTTGCGCCAGAGCGAACAGAATTGCTCGACTTCGCCATTGTTGCGGCTTCACCCGCACGGGCTGAAATTACTCCTAGCGCAGACTCTAATCCTTTGGAAAATTCGGTAGGATCTTTGGCGCTAAAATATTTTCCACGACTATTTAATGCGGTATGCCAAAGGTCGTCTATTTGATTTGCCGAATCGCTTGCGGCTGGCCAATTGCTTGTTCCAGCAGTCAAGCCTGGCAAACTAGTCGCAGGATTTAAGCTTCCGCTGACGCCTAGACCGACAGTAAATTGAACTAGATGCGGCCAAAATGCGGGATCTTCAGATGTTATCGGTACAACCTTTTTACTTGCCGGCCAATCAGGACGCAAATCTCGTGACCAATAATAAAATCCAATATCAGCAAGAGTACCGGGAGTTGTATCGGAAAATGGATGAATCGGTAAATATGTATATGTCGTGGCGACTGAATCTATTGTCGGCCCAGTAATGGTGGGGGCGGGATTCGCATCAAAATCTCCGGCTCGCACAGAATCTGCTCCGGCTCCGTTCCAATAACCATCTGTCATCAAAATATTATAATTCTGCCGGCATGAAAGCTGAGTACTTACGTCGCCAATACCGTACGAAGTTTGCCAAGGTCCATTGACGGTAGCATCCTTAAAATACTGTCCGACTTGGTCAATCGCTCGTCTCAACGGAGTGCTACTTGTAGGAATGCGCTGTACATACAAACCATTTAAGAAATTCGTTTTATTTTCCATCCCAAAATCATCGGACACGTGACCGATAATTGTGCCTGGCGTATTGATGGTTCCAAATCCAATCCTACTTTTCGAATGCTGCTTAGCAAATACTTCCCCACTAGCGCTTCTTGCAATCAGAATTCGTGAGCGGTGATACTGGAACCAATTCGCAAAATTTTGCATTTCTTGTTCTGTCGTACATTTGAGTGCGGTGCAGTCCGTCCGCGCGGTACCTTTGTTTGGGAAAACCGTCGCTGGTTTAATTTCTATCTTGGTAAAACAAGCCAAGGTGCTTTTGCTACAGCCATCCACGCCGCTATAAATGTAATACAGCGCTGGGAAAAAAACCTTGGTGCCAAGCTCATAATTTGTTGCGGCATCATTCAACCAAACCGTACTTGTACCGTCTGAAACTTGGTCCCTCGTTAAGTTGATGGTATTCGTATTGCTCCCACCATTTGGTGCAACCGGGTTATATAGCGCTGCTGCTGGATCTGCCATAGGCATTCTTCCGCCACCACTTGCAATCCAAGGGAGGTAACGAATATTGGGATCGTAGTAAAGTACATTTACAGCAGCCGAACGCCAACGAGCGACCGTAATATTATGACTAAACCCGACAGTTATCGATTGGTTTCTAGCGTAATCTCCAGCGCCCGCTACGTTATAAACATTTGCAGGTTTTGGAAAAGTGTTGGTGACCCAACACGGTGTATCGGCCGGACAAGGTATATAACTGTTATATGCAGTTCTCGCAGCATCCGCCACTGGATCTCCAGTTGCGCCAATGATATCCGGCATCATCTCAAACTGCATTGAACCAGAATCATCCAATGTGTAGAAAATATTGGGAACCACGTTTGTTTTTACCAAAGGTGGCAAGGAGGAAATTGCAGCGTATCCATTTGCTCCAAATCCCAATTGAGTTCCGAAGATAATAACTAAAACTGTAAAAACTGAACGACAAAATTTTACTATCACGGTATCACCTTAATTAGTGTTATTACCTACACGAACGGTTTGCTGTAGCCAAACGATAGCGTTGGCAGTGCCTCCCACACCTCTGGCAGTGATGACATATGCGACATACACTTTTGCCTTGAGAAGATCCTTCATCGGATACTCTTCGATCATGCATTGTGGCTGTGCCGCGACATGCGACGTTAAACTGACATCCAATGTTTTTGCATTTGCACTTGTCCAATTGCGTAGATCAGACCACTTCATCGGAGCTGGTGACGCAACCGACAAGTCCATATCTGCAGGGTATTCATTGATTTTGATACCGTCTATTGTGTGGGTTGTACCTGGCACTAATGGCAGATTTCCTCCAGGGCCAGTTGCTTCAAGATTTTTTTGGCAATAGCGTAGTGCTGTTTCTGCCGCTTGAAATGCCAGATTTTGTGATCGCAAATTTCCATTTACTTTTTCATCTAAAATTGAACGTTGAATGGAAGTGACTGCAAGTACGGTCATGATTAATAAAAAAATCAAACTAACGACCATCACAAAGCCTTTTTGTTTTGCTTCGCTCATCATAAGCTGCTGCCCGATGCTCGGCTGCGCACTGCTATCACCGAAGTGAAAGTGGAATATAACCGTCGATCAGTAGCTGTGATCAACGCCCCACTACAATTTCGATATTGCTGCTTACTTGTAGTTAGACCATTATTTACCGATCGCATCACGAGACATATTTGTGCGGAAACGACCCGCGACCAATTTGGTGCAGGTAGGGCAGAAATTGAAGCCGCAGTGTAATAGCCATCCGCGGATTGATCATCATCGGTATCGACCCCATACAAAATTCGCATATCAGTCACATTTTCGACAATCGGTTGTGGTGATGACGTGAAAGTTGCAACGCCTGCGACCGATCCTCCGTTGCCGACACAATATAATTCTGGAAGTAATGTAGTGGTATTTGTAGCGACAAAAAAACGATTCTCTACAACCGATGGGTTAACGATTACTTTCTGGCCAAGACAATCGGTAGGTAAATTTGCAGCATTAAGATGAGCATTATTTGTGTCGACAACATAACGAATAATGATGCCATCCGCACTATCCGTATTATTGCAGGTATGTTCTACTTTTGAAGCATCCAAAAATCCACCGGAACAACCTTGAACCGCTTCCAATTGCGGCACTTCCGTATAGTTTGTCAATTGCGAAGGCGACATGAAATTTGTGTATGGCGCCTTTGCGGGATCAACTGGCTTAGCAGTTAATAGAGAACCATAACCCGCCATCCGCAGATGAAAAGCGATTAAATTGATTGCGAGGCGCCCTTCTTCATCTAGGCGCGCCTTATCATCGATTACCCTGTAATTCTGTTTATTTGCAACAAACAAACTGACTAGAGCGATTAAAATGACCATAGATATAGTAATGGCAATCATTAGCTCAACTAGTGATCTTCCACTAAAATGCTTAGATATTTTATGTGTCTTGGTCATGATTTTTCATCACTTACGGAGCAAACCGTATCATGTAACAACGAACGCCTGCACCTGGGGCAAGAAGAGGCTCAATTGGGCAAGCCGGATCTAGGTCAGAAGCAGAAGAGAGGTCATTCTGCTCCCGCCACATGACTGTTACATCATATCCGCCGCTGCTATTTCGAAACACATACCCAGCACCGCCATGCAAGTGATCACTCAAATTTCGCAACCATTGAGCTAAATCAATATTTGCTAATTCATCTGAAGTGCACTTTGTTCTGGCGCATTCTGGTATCGCAGGACGTTTCTTAATTGTTGTCGCATATGCGGTCGTATATTCGTAACTACTTGCGATCACTCCCTTTCCATTTGCTCGTATCCTCTCACTCAGATCATATGCGCTCTGTGTAGCTTCAGACCTTTGACTGGCCGTCTTTTGAAACTTCATTGCATTGATTTGCAGAGCGCCGAGCCCCAACAAACCAAATGAGATGATAAAGATAGTAATTACTATCTCGACCATTGACGTACCAAGTTGTCGTCTCTTTATGGAAATTCTCATATCTCGTCCAAACTAAATGTTCTAAATGCGGAATTTTGATTCAATTATTAAGAACAGGATGACATTGCCACGCGGGCCCGGCCACCTGAAGCTATACAAATTAACCGGTCGTGAGCCGCATCTGGATCGGCATTAGGCCGACCTACTACAAATCTCATGAAGGTTCCAAAAATTTGCCCTGTGGAGTTGAATGTAAGTCTGTTTCGATTTGGTACAGGAATGATC
>JANYFV010000552.1 GCA_025359635.1 Undibacterium sp.
TTCTTTAAGTGCTAATCCGGCGGATTTGGCTTTTCGTTCCGTGGTATTTGCCGAGCGTACTTTACAAGCAGGATTTACCACCGTCCGTGATCTAGGCGCCAGTGATGGCCTGAACATCTCATTGAAGCGGGCGATTGCTGCAGGTACGATCATGGGGCCACGTATGTTTACGGCAGGAAAATCTATCGCCACTACTGGTGGGCATGCTGATCCTACCAATAGTTTGTCGCACAAGTTCAGCGAAGCGGTCGGCACACCAGGTCCGGCGGAAGGCGTAATCAATAGCGTAGACGGTGCACGTGAAGCGGTGAGGGCACGTTATAAAGAAGGCGCAGATCTGATCAAGGTAACGGCGACGGGTGGCGTGTTAAGTCAGGCTGCCAACGGACAGAATCCGCAATTTTCCGAGGAAGAATTGCGCGCAGTGATTGCCACCGCCAAAGATTACGGATTCAAGGTTGCGGCACACGCCCACGGCACAGAAGGCATCAAGCGTGCCTTGCGTGCCGGCATCGATTCAATCGAACATGGTACTTACATGGATGATGAGACGATTGCTCTTTTTAAGAAAACTGGCGCATGGTATGTGCCGACGATTTCTGCTGGTAAATACGTCGCAGAAAAATCCACTATTCCTGATTACTACTCGCCAATCGTGCGCCCCAAAGCTGCCGCAATCGGTCCCTTGATTCAGGCGACATTTGGCAAAGCCTACAAAGCGGGAGTCAAAATCGCTTTTGGCACCGACGCAGGTGTTTTTCCGCATGGAGAAAATGCCAAAGAGTTTGCCTATATGGTTGAGGCCGGCATGCCAGCTTTAGAGGCCATTCGTTCAGCCACGCTCAATGCCGCGCAACTATTAGATCAGGCAACAAAACTTGGTTCGCTTGAGCCAGGTTTTATCGCAGACATGATCGCGGTTAGTGGCGATCCATTGCTCGATGTAAGTGTATTGCAGCAGGTGAAATTTGTGATGAAAGATGGGAAAGTGTTTAAGAAACCTTAGATTTTTTTCGCGGGTTGAAAGTTAACGGCATTTATCAAATGACCTATGAAAGCCTTATGCATATGGCAGAACATTTCAAACCATTCGGCGTCAAAACTTTACCCGGATATTTAGGCATCATTATCCCATCATGGAATTAAAAAGCTTTCAGCCGTTTGAGCCGCAAATCCTAGCGTTACGAAAACGTGCAAAGCAATTGTGTGGCCAGATAAATAGTCTCCCGGTCCAGCAACTCAAGCAACGCTTGCCGCTATATCAGCAACTGTTTGCTGCTGTAAGCTCTGCCTTTATCGAACCTGAGTTCTACTGTGATTACGGGAAGAATATTTTTCTTGGTGAGAATTTTTTTGCCAACCATCATTGCGTGATGCTAGATGCCGCTGAAATTTATATTGGCGCACGTGTTTTACTCGGGCCAGCGGTACATCTCTACACTGCCACTCATCCTATCGATGCCAAAGAACGCGCTGCCGGCGTGCAAATGATCGCCCCCATTACTCTGGGCGATGATTGCTGGATTGGCGGCCATACGGTTGTTATGCCAGGCATCACTATCGGCGCACGCGCAGTGATTGGCGCTGGCAGCGTTGTCACGCACGATGTGCCTGCAGATACGGTGGCGGTTGGTAACCCGTGTCGCGTTATTAGGTCAATTTAGTAAAATACTGGCAATTAGTAATTGTCAGGCGTATCAATGTAATTGATTTTTGAAGCGAAAATTTGAGTCGGTCCTAGCGATGTATCTGCCGAGAGTCCTAGCCTTGAAATTTTTCTCCCAGTTCATACATAAACATTTTATTCATGTCAAACAGCCGGCCTTGGCGTTTCCGGATTTTGCCTTATGCGGTCAGGGTCTGGATTTTTTTACTTATTTTATTTCTTCTAGGTGTATTTTTTTTACGTGTAGTTGACCCGGTTGGTCAGATTTACCTGATGGTTTTTCCTGCCATGGTTTCGTTCGTGATACGCCTACTGATCCAAGCGATACTGCAATCGTCCAGGCGATTTTGGCGATGGCAAAACATTTGGGTTTGCGGGTTGTGGCAGAAGGGGTAGAAACGCGCGAACAGGCTGATTTTCTTATTGCTAGCGCTTGTGATACTTTGCAAGGCTATTTATTTTCTCGTCCGATGCCTGTTGATGATTGGTTCGCGCAACAAGATGCAACAAAGACATTCTCAAACCAGACTTATCACTTCATAGCAAAGGTGTGATTGATTAGCGTATTGTATTAACTGCTTGATGTGCGTAGCGCACCGCTTTATTTCTGTCTCGTTAGTTCTCGTCAGACTTCTTATACACTAAGGGTGCTTGAAGAGTACAATATCCTGCAACTAGCAAGTCTACCTTTTTGTCAATAAGAAGCATATTTTTCGGTTACTAACATGAAGAACGAAGCTTCACCCCATGCCAACAGCGCTAAAGATTTTTTCTTGGCGCGACAACCAATTTTGAATCGAAATCAACGATTAGTCGCTTATGAGTTGCTGTTTCGTGCCGCGTCGGCAGGGCCGGCAGGTGTAATTGATGATGTTGCCGCGACCGCGACTGTGATTGAGCACGCCACAGAGCTAGGCTTGGAAAATATCATTGGCGGGTCATTCGCTTTCGTGAATATTGATGCGGCAGTTTTGATGAGCGATTTTGTTCAATTTTTGCCACGTGAGAAAGTAGTGTTGGAGATCTTGGAGACAGTCATCGCTACTGATGATGTAGTGGCCAGGATTGTCGAATTAAGGGAAGCCGGGTATCGTTTTGCACTTGATGACGTAGTCGCTTATTCCGCGACTGTGCGTAAATTCCTACCTTACATGGATATTATTAAGATCGATATCATGGAGATCTCACAGCATGATTTGACCAATCTTTTTTCGCTTTTAAAAAGTGAAAACAAGAAAATGCTGGCAGAAAAAGTAGAAAATATGGATCAATTCAAATTTTGCTTTGATCTCGGTTTTGATTATTTTCAAGGTTATTATTTTGCAAAACCAATTATTCTCAAAGGTAGAAAAATATCGCCTTCGCAGCTAGTTGTCATGCGATTGATGAACCTTATTATTGCCGATGCAGATAATACGGAAATTGAAAAAACGATTAAACATGACGCATCTTTAGGTTTAAATTTGCTGCGCCTGATGAATACGCCGGCATTTATGACGACGCAAAAAATCGAATCGTTAAGACAGGCATTAGCAATTCTAGGACGACGTCAATTGCAGCGTTGGCTGCAGATTTTGTTGTACGCCTCAGCGGGTAAAACAGATGGTTTAATGTCACCACTATTAATGCTTGCGACGATGCGCGGGAAGTTGTTGGAATTGATGGCGCAAAAAATGATGCCGCGTAATCAATCGGTGGCAGATGTTGCGTTTACCGTAGGTATCATGTCCTTGATGGACACTTTATTTAGTACTCCAATGGATCAAATTCTTCAGCAAATTTCGGTTGTTGATGACGTGAAACTTGCTTTGTTAGGAAGAAATGGCACCTTCGGTGAGATGTTGTTGCTGGTTGAGCATATCGAGAGAGCCGAATCAAATGCCATCAATCTGACGTCTGAGCTGGAACATTTGCACTTGGGTAAAGATGAGCTGTATTCTATGCAAGTTCAGGCTTACGAATGGAGCGATAACATTTCGCAAGCGGCGGCCTGATCACTGCGCATTTTCTGATCGATTCATTTACCCACGTTTTTATCCATGACCGAATTCGAACAACTCATTGCGCTGGCATTTCACGCAGAGAAAGTCGCAGGTCGTCGATTAGCAATCAAAGAGTCAATCCCTGAAGAGCAGGCGCTGAAAAAAATCTTGGAAAACGTGGCTGGCAACGTCAGTGTGGCGCAATTGTTGGCGAGTCGACAAACACAAGTGAAAGCTAACCTAGATCGACTTGCTATCCGGCGGCAAAAAAAATTCAGCGAACGTGCCTTGAAATCAGCGCAAAATCAAATGCCAGTTGGCACCTGGTTGGCATGGTTTGATGGCTCTGCTCGTCCGAATCCTGGGCGCTGCGGTATCGGTGCCATCCTCAAAGGACCCAACGGCGAGCAAGTAGAAATTTGCCGAGATATTGGGTATGGCGATAGTAGCGATGCAGAATACAGTGCGTTGATTGCCACCTTGGAGATGGCTGTGCAGATACGGGTGATATCTTTAATAGTTTATGGGGATAGCAAGGTGGTGATTGATGACGTCAATCACAATGTTGGCGTCGTATCTAATTTGATAGAGCATCGTGTCCGGGCACAATTTTTGATGGACCAATTGCATACAGTGCGACTATGTTGGATACCGCGACGCAAAAATGCGCAAGCTGATGTACTCTCGCAACGCGCATCACGCTGATTGTTGTCTTGTTAAATGAATGCAAAAACGAAGTGATTGACTAAGTTTGCGGCACCTCACTACACTATGGCTTCAAAACAGGAAAAATTTTATTAACTAAACGGATATTTTATGAATTTCAAGCGCATTTCAATTATTTTTTTTGTGAGCCTCATATTGTTGACTGCGGCGTATTTTGCCATATGTCTCAATTGGAGTTATTCGTCAGGCGAGCGCGCTGGTTGGATACAAAAATTGTCCTATAAAGGATGGGTCTGCAAAACCTGGGAAGGGGAATTAGCTTTGGTGTCTTTGCCAGGCAGTGCCGCAGTCGAGAAATTTTTATTCACGGTGCGCGACGAGCAAGTGGCAACGGCAATCAGCGACGTCATGGGTAAGCGAGTAACGCTACACTATGAGGAGAAAGTGGGGTTGCCTACATCCTGTTTTGGTGAAACGCGTCATTTCGTGACTAAAGTTACTGTGTCTAACGATAACGCACTTCCTGCCGGTATCTCAGTTCGTCCCGCTCCGGTCATTGCACCTGCACCAACATCTGCACCAGCTGCGTCACAATAGCTCGTATACAACTCATTAAAACTGTCGCTTTGAGAACTATAAACTGGATAAAGAAATGATTTTGGCAATCGATTTAGGTGGGACCAAGACGCAGGCCGCGCTATTTCATCAAGATGAAATGGGCTGGTGCATTACCGAGAAAACTCATGCAGAAACTGTTTCTGATTTAATCGCTCAGCTAGAGAAAATTATCCGGCAAGCTCTCGCACAACTGACAGACAATGCAAAGATTAACGCTATCGCCATTGGTGTTCCTGGCCCTGTCGCAAAGAATGTGATGCATGGTAGTGCGCCATTAGGTACACAGGAAATCATCGACTTTGCACAGCATATTCGAGCAATGGGTCTAGTTGGTGAAGTTCCGGTCATCATCAAAAATGATTTGCAAATGGCTGGTTTTAGCGAGTTATATCGTGGCTATGGGCGCGACTACCAGAATTTTTGTCTAGTGAGTTTAAGTACTGGCATAGGCGTTGCTCCGGTATTAAGTGGCCATTTGTTAGAAGGTAAGCTAGAGCTTGGACATCAAGTGCTGGCAGCTGACTTATCGCCTGCTTTACCTTGTACCAATCACGCGAATTGTTGGGTGGCACTTGCTTCTGGTAGCGGCATTGCATCGCGTTTTGGGATGCCAGATGCGATATCGACAGAAGAGATTTTTTTGTCAGTCTTGAGTGACGACGATATTCGTCAGTTGCGCCGTTATAACGCGCAAGGTTTTGGCACCATTGTTAGTGCCTATGATCCCCAGGCAATCGTGATTATGGGGTCATTAGGCTTGCAACAATTTGAAAAAATTATTCCCGATGCAGAAGAGCTGGCAGCGTTCACAATCAATCGGCCCTTACCCGTTTTTCTTAAAACAAAACAATCTGCCGACATAGGAATCTGGGGCGCCTACTTTGTCGCCAAAGAGTTCTTGAATGGATGAATTTGATGCAATGAATTGTAAATGAATGTTTAAAAAAATAGATTTTTAAAAAAGCAGCATAAGTTGGAGTGAGATATGCAAGAGCAGACCAGCGGCAGGGCAGGTGACAGTGCAGCACCAGACATTAAAACCATCATTGATGAAGAATCTCCATTCCCGCCAATACGCCGCGTAAGCCCACTGAAAGTATTTTCGTGGTTACGTCTCGGTTGGTGTGATATGTGGGTGTCGCCTCAAGCGAGTTTATTTTATGGCCTTTGTTTTGCTGGAATGGGATTTTTGCTGAGAATAGTCTTATCGCGCGCACCACAATATCTGTCGGCTCTGTCTTGCGGGTTTTTGTTACTTGGTCCTTTGTTGTCTTTGGGCTTGTATGACATTAGCCGTCGCCTTGAAAATCAAAAATCAGGCATGCTGGGGAGCTTATTTTCTATGCGTGGTCGTTGGAGTAATATCGGCATACTCGCTTTGGTGTTAGCGGTAATTATGCTGGTGTGGGCACGTGCTTCTTTGGTGGTATTTGCCTTGTTTTACAACAAAGGCATGCCGACCATGCAGGGATTTTTATCGCAACTATTTTCACTTAGTAATGCTGAGTTCATTGCCGTATATTGTTGTATCGGTTTTATCTTTGCCAGCATAGTATTCGCCATCAGTTGGGTCTCGATTCCCTTGATGTTAGACCGTGATACCGATGCCATCACGGCGATGATTATCAGTACGGTCGCCTTATTCATCAATGTGCCTGTGACGGTAGTGTGGGCAGTGACGATAGTGGCTCTGGTGGTATTTGGGTTTTTTACCTGGAACCTTGGCTTGATCGTCGCCATGCCTGTGGTTGGCCATGCTACCTGGCATGCCTACCGCGAAGTGGTTGGGCAAAGTAGCGATCGTTCTGAATACGTAAAACAGGGCGACAAAATCTGAATTGCTGAGCAGATTATGCTAGTGTGACTAAGTTGTGGTGACAAACGTATACGGTTTGAATTTGTGAAGTGTCTTATTCCTTAAAGGGTGACGATGACATCTTTTTTTTATCCGGCAATCGCTCTGACCAAACGCCTACGTTACGCGCATAAATTCACTTTACTTGGACTATTAACACTGGCCGCCATAGGCCTGCTACAAATGGCTCTGTACAACGCGCTCGATCGTGTGATTGAACCGTCCAGGGCAGAATTGCGTGGCCTCGATGCGATCGCAAAACTAAGCCGTGGCATACAACTGGTACAACAGCATCGCGGCTTGTCGGCTGGCCTGTTTGGCGGAAGTAGCGCTCTGCGCGAGAAGCAAGCGAGTAAGGCGCGTGAAGTTGAGCTGGCGTTTGAGACATTATCGTTAGTTCTCCCTGCACCAGTGCTGGCATCGAAACGCTGGCAAGAAGTGACAGCTGACTGGCAGGCAATCCACCAGAGCGGCTTGTCTATGCCACAGGTTAGCAATACTTTAAGGCACGATCAGATCATCGCCAAGATGCTGGTATTATTGCCGGATATCGCCGATGCCACGGCACTGACCTTAGATCCTGCCATTGACAGTTATTACGTGATGGACACCGTAGTTAATTTGCCTGGCTTCACCGAACAGTTGGGGCAAACCCGTGCTTATGGTGCGGGTATCTTGTCGAAAAAAAATCTCAGTGAAACAGAAAAAAACCATATTGCCGAGTTGCTTGGCCGGTTACAGATTAGCAGCACTCAACATAAGAACAATCTCGATAAAGTGTTGACCTATAACCCAGAGATTCGTGAACGGTTGATTCGGGTTGATCAGATTTTTGAAGTGGGCATGCTGGCGTTGATTGCCGTAGTGCGCGAAGACATTATCGCAGCGCAATACCGGATAGACTCAGAAAAATACATAGAAATGAGCACCGCCTTGATCGATAAGGCTTACGCCATCAGTGACGATATTCTTATTCCGGTTTTGCGCAGCAGCATAGAAACGCGCATTGCCGAAGCCAGAAAAAACCTGCTGTTGAATATTGCCATCAGTGTCATGGTCGCGGCCTTGTTCGCTTATCTGATGATAGGTACTTTTTTGGCCTTGACCCGACAAATTCAACAAGCTCTGCAAGGCTTGCGCCTGATGGTCAACGATAGCGCCAACCGCGCCGTGCTGGTGGAAAGCATCGCTGCCGGTGATCTGAGCCAGGATCTGCACGAGGCACCTGAATCACCCTGGCTAGGCATCGCGTATCAGGCCGATCATCGCGATGAAATCGGTGCCTTAGTTGCCGCCCTCGGCGAAATGCATACGGCACAACAAATGTTGGGGCGCAGCTTTGTTCGCATGACGCAGACGCTACGCCTGCATCGTAGCGATGAACGTTTGCAGGATTGGTTCAAGAGTGGTATCAATACTTTAAATGTGGAATTGCGTGGCGACCGTCCGCTAGAAGAATTGACGCAGGCCGTGATTGCCTTGATCACTCCTCACGTTCAGGGTGCGGCCGGTGCCCTGTACCTGAACGAAGCGCAAGAGAATCAGCCGGGACTACAATTGCAGTTGGTCGCCTCATACGCGTTGACGAAGGAGCAGTTACCGCGTTCAAAAATCGCCTTAGGTGAGGGCTTGGCGGGCGAGGCGGCGCGGCAAAAAAAAACCTTGACCTTATCTCCGGTGCCTGCCGGTTACCTGACGATCAGTTCAGCACTCGGCCAGGCGACTCCGGCCTCGGTGGTC
>JANYFV010000295.1 GCA_025359635.1 Undibacterium sp.
TACTTGCTGCATGATACTCATCGGTGTATTGGTCGCCTGCGCAATGAAGACTGCGGCCATGGTCAGATAGATCGAGGTGCCATCCAGATTAAACGAATATCCCGTAGGAATAACCAGGCCGACCACAGATTTTTTCACTCCAAGATTTTCTAGTTTTGCCATCATGCGTGGCAAGACCGATTCTGAGGACGAGGTGCCAAGCACAATCAATAGCTCTTCTTTGATGTACTTGACGAATTTCCAGACACTGAAACCATGAATTTTAGCAATGGTACCGAGCACCCCAAAGATAAAAATCAGGCATGTCACATAAAAAGTGCCCATCAAATAGCCAAGCGACAAGAGCGAGCCAACACCGAATTTTCCGATGGTAAATGCCATCGCGCCAAAGGCGCCTATCGGGGCAACTTTCATGATGTAGCCGACAATCACGAACAGAACGTGTGAAAATTTTTCGATAAAATCAAAAATTATCGTACCTCGCCCGCCGAAGCGATGCAGCGCAAAGCCGAACAAGACAGAAAACATCAGTACCTGAAGAATCTCGCCTTTAGCAAATGCATCGACCACAGTGGATGGAATGATGGCCATGAAAAATTCAGTGGTTGTCTGCATTTTTCCGGGGCCGGCAAAAGCGGTGAGTCCCTTGGTATCGAGCGTGTGCACATCGATATTCATACCAACACCAGGTTGCATGACATTGACTACAATCAATCCAACGATCAGTGCCAATGTACTGACGACTTCAAAATACAGCAAGGCCATACCGCCGGTCTTGCCGACTTTTTTCATGTCCTCCATACCTGCAATGCCGACCACGACAGTGCAAAAAATGATCGGCGCGATCATCATCTTGATGAGCTTGATGAAAGCATCGCCCAGCGGCTTCATCGCTGCACCGGTTTCAGGATTAAAGTAGCCAAGCAAGACGCCAATGATGATGGCGCTAATAACCTGGAAGTAGAGGGATTTATACAGCGGCGGCTTGTTCATCGTATCGCTCCTTTGATATTTTTATAATGGACGTGCCGCTGACAGATGGTAAAAATGTGCGACACGAGGACGAAAATTCTCGTCTGTGTAGCATTATGAAAAATTTCGGAATACTCGGCTATTGTGGATTTCCACATGTTTTGCGTCAAATGCTAGTCGACTTCAGCTAGACGGTTTAGTTTCGGTCTGGGTTACCAAAAAACTCTCGCATCATAAAAGTTTCCAATTCGGCGCTGTCCTGCGGCCGTGCTGACAGGTTAATCACACGTCCCAGGCGTTGCGATTCCCAACTGAAGTCACCGGTATAGTGAGTGCGGATCAACTCTATCATGCGCCTAACAATGGCCAGTTCGACATTGCCACCGAGGCCAGCATCCACTTCTATCACCTGACGCCAGCTATTGTTTGCATTTGCCTTCCATCCCCGGAATGAAAATGAAGCCATGCGCGTGCTCTTGCTAATAATTTGAAAAACGCCGTTGGTACCTTGGCGTCCATTAGCCTGTTGCATACTGCGCCTGACATTGGCTTCAGCCGCTTCTTGCGGACTCATGCCATGGCTACCCTGCTGTGCTTCCTGATTCTCTTGAGCGACTTCTTGCGTGACGCGCCTGCGCTCACGCGCTGCATTGAGCATGGTGCTCATATCGAGTTCCGGAGGCGTGATTTTGTCTGGCGGTGGCGGCAAAGAAGTCATTTCTTCACTAAGAATGACTGGCTGAATTGGCTTATTTTGTTTGCTTGCCTGAACCGGTTTTGTCTTTGCTTTCTTTTCTTCTGCCTTACTCATTTTTAATGCGGTAGCCTTGTCGACAAATAAGACCAGCGGGCTTTGCTCCGCTTGATTACCTTCTTTTTGAGGAGCGTGTATATGCCATAGAAAGTACAGCAAAAGGCCGTGCAGTATCAATACAAACAGAATTCCGATCAGACTCGCTGGCCGGAAACGGATATGCAAATGGACTTCACCCGGGTGATATGTTTCGAAATCGTTTTGTTCTGTGTACAACTTCATATGCAATGACTAAATGACGCCCTATTTCAAGTCGGCAAGGATACCCTAAAGTGACGGCAAGGCTTGTAACAAAGCTTTGCAAAAATATGTATTTGGTAATTAATTGGCATTAGAGCGATAAAATTTCGCAATTTCATGTTTCAGCATGTTTCTATTCAAAAAGAATATGTAACAAAATACGTAGTAATTAATTCAATCGATTTCCCGTGTATAAGTGATTGCGTCTGCACACCACCCTATCAAGAAAAATTTCGTATTGCGCAATGAGACGACTATTGTATTGAAGAGTTCCGCTTTTTCTCGTAAAAAGGATGACAAATTCTTACAAATAGAGAATGGGCAAATTCGATAGCATCAGCTAAGATTTCTTCTATCTGCTAATCCAAGTAGTACTAATTTTGTCCCCACGCCTTTAAAGGTAATGCCATGACATATCCAGAAAATCAAGACAACTTAGAAAAATCAGAGACAGTGCTATGTGATGACGATATTGAACCAAACACTTTGGACAAATCCAACTACTTCGCGTTGTCAGGTGCGCTCGCCGGATCATTGACTCTAGCCGCCTGCGGTGGCGGCAGCGGTGCGA
>JANYFV010000581.1 GCA_025359635.1 Undibacterium sp.
CCCGGAAACGGCACTGCAGAGTTATCTGACTGAAGCCTTGAAAATTGCGGATGAAATGAGCACATCCATTGCCGCTATCGATGTGGAAGATCCGGTACTGTCGGCAGAAGCAGAAAACCTGCGCTGGTTTCCGTTGCCGGGTGAAATTAAGCAGCAATTAATGGAACCAGAAAACGTCCATGCCTTGCCGATACGTTTGGGAGCCTGAGCTTTAAAATTTAACTAGATTAACAGTAGCTTGGACATCATTCCCCAAGCTACTGCCTATCACAAAAACTTCAGCACTTCACACAAAACGCATACCTGCCGCACACTAGCTGCGTACCTTCAAAGACTCTTCAACTACGGAGTCTGTCATGCAAAGAAGCTTGTTTTTTAAATCCATTATCGTGTTCGTACTGATGCTGTTAATCGGTATTCCGCTCATGATGGTTCAATCGACGATTTCAGAACGCATGCGCTATCGCGACGAAGCGGTGCGCAGTATTGCCGCTGATTCTGTCAGTGAGCAAACCATCCTTGGGCCAGTGCTGGTGATCCCATATAGCGAAAGTTTTGAACAGGAAGAAGTAGTTGATGTCCTGACTAAACGAAGCGTGCTGCGTAAATACTCAGTGCAACACCGCCATTACGTCTACCCAAACCAACTTAGCTTGAAAGGAAATATCGATACCGATCACCGTTATCGTGGCATCCACAAAGTACTGGTGTATAGCGGGCTGCACGTAATCAATGGCGATTTTGTTTTACCCGGCATAGAGTCGCTGGCGAAAGATAAGGCGATTTCACAACTCACCCTTGGTACGCCGTTTGTGTCTTTAGGCTTAAGCGACACCCGTGGTCTGCGCAATTTCCCGAGTATCAGCTGGAACGGCAAAGCCTACGAATTCAAGCAAGAAAGCAAGCTGCGCTCTTTTCAAAACGGGCTGCACGCACCCTTAGCGGCGATGGATCTTAAAACGCCAGAAACCGTCAAATTTAGTCTAGAACTCGCGGTCGATGGCATTGAACGATTGAGCTTTATCCCTATCGCTAAAAACAATCAAGTCAGTCTGAAATCTAAATGGCCGCACCCGCAATTTGGCGGACGCTTTTTACCATCACCAAAAGAACGCACCATTGATCAAAACGGTTTCTCGGCAAACTGGAATATTTCTGCCTTATCCAGTAACGCGCAACAACAATTTACTGCACAGGAAATCGGCAAAAGAGAAGCCGCAAGCGATGGCGTTGGGGTTGCACAGGCCATACCTAATCTCGATAGCTTCAGCGTCGCTTTCATTGAACCCATCAACGTGTATTCGCAAGCTGACCGGGCGATTAAATACGGCATGCTGTTTATTGCATTGACCTTCGCCGCTTTCTTCCTGTTTGAAGTCTTGAAGACTTTACCGATACACCCAGTGCAATACTCGCTAGTGGGCCTGGCATTGGCCTTATTCTTCCTGCTGTTGGTCAGCCTGTCGGAACATATCAGCTTCCTGCACGCCTACCTGATTGCCAGCGGCGCGTGTATCGCCTTGATTGGCATATATCTCAGCTACGTCCTGCATAGCTGGAAACGCGGCATGGGTTTTGGCAGCGCCTTGAGCTTGCTTTACGGCGTCTTATTCGGCCTGCTACAGTCAGAAAACAACGCCCTGATCATGGGGAGTATTTTACTGTTTGCGGTACTGACCGCGATCATGATGGTGACGCGTAAAGTGGATTGGTATCAGTTGGGGAAGAACCCAGTAGTTGCTGGTGAAATTTGATCGTTAGAATTGTAGGTTTAATCGAAAAAAAATGCTCATGCGACTTCTTCAATTTAGATTTTTGAAGTTGCATGAATTTAACTTGAGAAGAAACTTCTAGCGTGACTATTGAGTCGCTATGATGACGATATCAAATACCCTTGTAATCGTCATACCGGGCTTGATCCGGTATCCAGAATTCACCTTTAGGTGTGTCAAACTGGATGCCGGATCAAGTCCGGCATGACGGTTAATGAAGGTTTTCGTACTTTAAAAATGCTCGTTGCATAGCTCGCGTAGGCACGCTTAGCAAAGCGTAATCGTACGTATGTCTTCACCGCCACCTGCATTGACAACAATAAATCCGACTTCAATGTCGCGATGGGAGATGGTCAATAACATACGAGTTTTGCCAAACTGTGTCATCCCCAAACATGCTACGATTACGCTACGCTAATCGTACCTACGCGTGCTGATGGTCGACAGTAGACTGTGAGCGAACGTTGACGGTAATATTTTTAACGTTGGACGTAACCGGACGTCGCAGCGCGCAGCGATGCAGTGGTCCGGTTGACGGAATGGTTGGGCTTAGCTTTCACCTTCGATCTCAGCCAAAACAAGGCCGGTCTGCTCTTGTATATATTGCGCATGAAGTGGCTGCTTTCGTAAAACGACCACTTGAATGGGGTCATCAGGAGGTAGCGCTGCCAACTGACTCACCAGTGATTTTGTGACATCTCGTATGCTTTGCGGCGGATTCGTCACACCACTCTCTTGCATCCGAAGCCGGGTAGTCATCACATTGAGAAGTGCTTGTGCAGTCGTGCTCATTCGTATAGGGCCCAACTTTGTTATCGGGAGACAAGTTTACTGCATACCATCGCCATCTCTCTCCATAACATAGCGATGAAAATTTCTCTAAACGAGCTCACAGTTTGCTTGTCCGGCTTGAACATCATTTTTTATCCAGTATTAACATTCCACGAAATGCAGCACAACTCTTTATTGGATTTTACCAACTAAATTCACAAAAAAAATTATTTCAAAAATAAACTCCCGCCCTACTGTGCCCAGTCATTTTTTCAGAAAGCTATCGCTCAAACGAGCCTCACGCGAAAACGAAACCAGTCAAATACAAAAACATGGAAATTCCAATGCCGATTAGTGGAATGCGAAACCAGTAAAGCTTCGCCAGAACCAGAAAGCTTAATATAAATAGCCCGCCCAGAATGGAGAGAAATGACGACTGGCTTAACCAATCAAAATGAAACATCGCCAGATACGCATAGACAAGGCCGAACATCATCGCACCGGCGCTGTGGCTGGCGTTGAATCCTATCCAGGCGCGCCACATCGTGGTTTGACGTGAAATGATAGGTGAGATCAATTGCATTTTTGCCGCCAATTCGTCATCGCGTGGACTAAATTTTCGTGACGCGAAGGTGTAGATCAGGTGCAGCGTTCCTAGTATCAAGAAGATGCCAGCACTGCTGGCGATGAGAATTTGTGTAAGCATAAGGTCTGGTAATCATTTGCTGTAAAAATGCATTTGTCGGCTATTTTTTGATGTGAAACGTTTCTTAATACAGCGTGGCGGCCTGTCTCGCAGATAGCTCACTATCGTATATTTCGCCATCGATTTTTGCATTTCTCAGCGCAGCCAATATCGTACCGGCGCTAGGCACATTGGGTTTGGGATTATGCTCTAGCGGCTGCCATAATTTGGCGCGCTGTATCGCCCTGGCGCATTGAAAAAATACTTTCTCT
>JANYFV010000001.1 GCA_025359635.1 Undibacterium sp.
AACCGAGATTTTCCAATAGGCGCACCTGCGGCGCTATTTGTGTGCTGACGGCGCATTTTCGGCCAGTTTTGCTGCTCTTCGTTGCGAATAGCTCGCTATTCGCGCCTCATTCGCAACAAAACTGACTCGAAAAGTGCATCCGCCATCTCCACAAATCCTATTGGAAAATCTCGGTTTAATTAAAATAAAGTGTAGCGAATATCGCCACCAATATCACATCCGCAACTGCTGCATACGCCTTTATCAAGAGCCAGTTCGTGGCTACAAGTGGGCTTGTTACAGTGATAGTGTCAAGTTTGTACAGCACTGCGTTTCTTGCGGTAGAGCGCCAACGTCCTTGGTAGTGCTGTTCCGCCAAGAAAATGTTTGCGGGAATAAGATGAAATCGAGATTACGTTTACACTAACGATCGCGCTAGATGTATCAAGCAAGATTTTGCATGTCCGTCGGATGATTATGCAAACTTGCTTAAGTTGCCTCAGATTCAAGAACGGAAATTTTTTTCTGTAGCGGCCCAATTACCTCGATTATTTCGACCATTCCGGCGCTAATCGCGGCAGATAAATCGTGATCTAAAATAGGCATGGCTTGTTCATGTGGTACCAGCAATCGCGATAAACCGTAGGCGCGATTTCGTCCATGTGCCTTGCCAAGATATAGCGCCATATCGGCCATTTGCAAGGTTTTTTCCCAGCTACATATGTTTTCTGGAACGCCAGAAAATGGCAAGGAAATATACCCTGCGGTCACTGTCACAGGAACAGCAATATGACCAACCTGAATCGGTTCTTCACCTATTGCACGCAATACGCGATCCACCAGGCGAGTAATTTGTGCAGGATTAGATTTGGGTGAGAAAATCAAAAATTCTTCACCTCCCCAACGTAAAACCATATCGGTATCGCGCACGGTTTTTTTTAATCGAAGTGCAACTTCGGTTAACACGCTGTCACCAATCGCGTGTCCCCAGGTATCATTAATATGCTTAAACAGGTCAATGTCCAACAAGATCAGGCAGTCAGGATTATCACCACTGTCTTCACGACGCTCGGCTTCTGCAAGCGCGATTCGTGATTTCATTAACTCTAAAAATGAACGTCGATTATGCAGACCCGTTAGTGGATCACGCACTGCGTGAAACTCTAATTGCGTATTCGCTTGTTGTAGTTGCTCATTGACTTTGCTAACCCGGCGATACAGTAAAAATATAAAAATCCCCGCCATCACTGTGACAACTGCGCCAAGTAAAGTGATGATTTGCTGCAAACGACGATTCTTAATGTCTGCATCTTTCAAATCATTTTCTTTTCCAAGTAACTCAATCTGTTTTTGTCGTTGATCCGCATTAAATTTCTCTTGCAAGCCAGCGATAGCAATTGCACGATCAGAATTAAATAATTCACTACTCAGTTTCTGTTGCTCACGCGTAGTCGTCAAAGCTTCTTTGTATAAACCTGCGTTCTCATACATACTAGACAGTTCACCCATAATCGACTCAATATCTGCTTTGGAATTGGCCGTCTTGAAATACGCGATAACTTCGTTGACATAGCCAACACCTTCCGCGATTTTTCCTTGTCCACCAAGAGCAAATCCTAAATTTACTTTGGCGCCGGCGACGCTATCTTTATCTTTAATTGTCTCAGCCTTAGCAAGTGCTTGCCTGGAAAACAGTTCCGCTTTTCGATATTCTTTGGCAATCAAAAAATGATCCGAGATATTAATCAACGCAGTAGCCTCAACCCCGGGCATTTTCGAATCGATACCAATTTTTAGCGCCTTCTGATAGGCATCCAAAGCTTCATCGTTTCGCCCCAAATTAGAAAGCGCCAGGCCTTGTGCGATCAGTAATGATGAAAAAATTTTCGGCGCGTTAGCCAACGGGGAGAGAGCCAAAGCTTCTTTAATCGTAGCCAGCGATTTTTCTGGATTTTTCATATTCCAATACAACGTGGCAATTGCATAAAGTCGAGACAAGCGTGTCTGAACTTTACGTCGAGGCAGGTAATCAGATAAACGCAATGCTTCCAGGCTATGTGTAAGTGCCTGCTCAAATTTTCCGCTCAATCGATACATTACGCCGAAGGCATTGTTCAGACGCATGTTCACTTCAGGATCTTTGCTGCCCTTCACAAGCTCTTGAACTTGCATCAATTTGGCCAGTGCCGCTTCTGGTTTGCCTTCGTCTAAAATTTGAAAGCATCTCGATATTTGCGCCAACGCTATCGCATCATTATTGTGATGCTGTTCGGCAAATTGGAGCAGTTCTGAAACGGTAGCATCTGAAGACTTCATTTTGCCAGCATCGTAATACAAGCCGACGAGTATCTTCAAAGTTTCAAGCCGAATTGTATCTGTCGTTTCTGACGTCAATGTGCTTTTAAATTCCTGCAGCTGTCTAAGACCCTCTTCATTGTCGCGATCTGACACTGTCTGAATGGCGTCCAAGCGCTCCATGTCGGATTTTTCGTCTGCCCACGCAGTATTTATCAGGAGGAAAAAACAAAGTGCTGATGCCACAGACAGGAGGCGGGCAATTGATGTTGAACTCATGGACATGGATGATTTTATTTATCAACGTTGATGAAGCGGTACGCAGGCACTATCGTAGCACTTACCGCAGTTCAGAAAATTTTTTTATAGATACTGATCACTCAATGCCTGATCCAGCAATTCTATCCAATGCTGAACAGGGATTTGAGTTCCTGACTGCAAGTGCGTTAAACATCCTATGTTTGCCGACAAGATCACTTCTGGCTCAGTGGCCAGCAAATTGTGTAACTTATTGTCGCGCAACTGATGAGACAATTTCGCTTGCAAGACCGAATACGTACCAGCCGAACCACAGCATAAATGGCTGTCTTCACACAGGTGAACATCAACTCCAACATTGCGCAACAAATTTTCCACGTTACCTCTAATTTTCTGACCATGTTGCAGCGTGCAAGGCGGATGCCAGACTATACGTTTTTTGATGTTAACTTTCAACGTGTCGATCAACGTGGTTTCAAATTCTGGCAAGATTTCGCTTAGATCCTTGGTGAGATCAGAGACACGCCTGGCTTTTTCAGAATAGGCTGGATCATTTGCCAATAGATGTCCGTATTCTTTCACGGTCACGCCACAACCCGATGCCGTCATCACAATCGCTTCTATACCCGCCTCGACATACGGCCACCAGGCATCGATGTTGTTGCGCATATCGGCCAGACCAGCCTGTTGATCATTAAGGTGAAAGCGCAGTGCGCCGCAACAGCCGGCTTTGGGCGCGATGATCAATTGCACCGCCAAAGCGTCGAGTACTCTGGCTGCGGCGAAGTTAATGTTGGGGGACATGGCCGGTTGCACGCAGCCATCTAGCAGAAGCATTGTCCGTGTATGTTGCCGCGTCGGCCATACGCCAGCATTTCGTGCAATTGGTATTTTATTCTGCAAGGTTTTAGGCAAGATTGGACGAACGAACTGCCCTAATTTCATGGAAGGATTAAAGAGTGATGGAAGTGGCAAAACATATTTAAGCGCACCGCGTACTATGTCTTGTGAAATAGTGCGTGACACTTGTTCATCCACAATTTTTCGGCCAATATCCAGTAGCCGACCATATTCCACACCAGAAGGACAAGTAGTTTCGCAACTACGGCAAGTGAGACAGCGGTCCAGATGTTGCTGGGTTTTGCTGCTAGCTGGTTTGCCTTCCAATACTTGCTTAATTAAATAAATGCGTCCACGCGGACCATCGAGCTCATCGCCTAATAATTGATAAGTCGGGCATGTCGCCGTGCAAAAACCGCAGTGCACACAACTACGCAAAATGGCATCGGCTTCCCGGCCTTCGCGCGTGTCTTTGATGAAATCGGCAAGATTAGTTTGCATGAGGCTTTTCTATAGATCGGAGTACATGCGGCCTGGATTAAAAATACCGGCTGGATCGAAACTCTTTTTAAGATGGTGATGAATCTTTTTTATTGGTAGAGATAAGGGAGTGAAAATATTACTCGTTCGATCACCACCGCGAAATAACGTTACATGACCGCCGACATGATTGACCAGATCACGAATAGTTTGCGCTTTTTCATCGCTGAATAGCCAACGTTGCGCACCGCCCCATTCGATCAAGGTTTTTCCATTCAAACGTAAAGCTGGCGTTGTGGATGGCAAAGACAATCGCCAAAGTCCATGCTCTTCATCTTGAGCAAAAAAATCGTGTTGTTGCTCGCGTATTGCAGCCCAATAAATTCTGGCATCAGCGACTTCTTCACCTCCCAATTTTTGTTTGGCCGCGCGCACTGCGGCTTCGGCACCGGACAACCTTAACATTAAGCGCCCTACTTGCCAGGCACTAGCAGAAATTGGTAGTGCTTGTCCGGCCCACGTATTCATCCGCCGTATCGCATCAGATTCTGACAAGGCAAAAGCCAAGGTAGTTTCTGCGCGAGGCTTAGGTAATACCTTAATCGAAACATCAAGTATTATGCCCAGGCATCCCATCGATCCGGCAAGTAAACGCGAGACGTCGTAACCGGCAACGTTTTTCATGACTTGCCCGCCAAAGTTCAACACCGCACCGTGACCATCCATCAAACTTGCACCCAATACAAAGTCACGCATGGCGCCGGCAGTCGCACGCCTTGGGCCAGATAAACCGGCAGCAACGACCCCGCCTATAGTAGCGCCAACACCGAAATGTGGCGGTTCAAAAGCGAACATTTGATGCTGCTGATCTAGCGCGGCTGTTACCTCTGCCAAAGGAGTGCCGCATCTTGCTGTGATGACTAATTCTGTCGGCTCATAAGCGATGATACCGCTATATTCCCGCGTATCAAAAAATTCGCCTAGAGGGTCTTGTCCATACCAATTCTTGCTACCGCTACCTTGTATGCAAAGTGGTTTTTGCTCAATAGTAGCAACGTGAATACGCTGGCGAAATTTTTCTAAAACACTATCCATAGTTCGTTTGAGTTTTGTGCTGCAAAGCAAATATAAAAATGAATTTTAAAATCGGGGTAAATCGGGGAACTTGAGCTGCCCTTTCTTCACATGCATACGACCATATTCAGCACAACGATGTAAACTAGGAATCACCTTATCCGGGTTCAATAATGCCACTGGATCAAAGGCACATTTGACCCCCATAAATGCACTCAATTCTTGTTCAGAAAATTGTACGCACATAGAATTTATTTTTTCTATTCCGACACCGTGTTCACCAGTAATTGTGCCGCCGACAGCGACACAGAGCTCTAGTATTTCCGCCCCAAATTCTTCAGCCTGATGAAATTCTCCGGGCTTATTGGCATCAAATAAAATCAGGGGATGGAGATTGCCATCACCGGCATGAAACACATTTGCGCAACGTAAGCCATATTTCACTTCCATTGCCGCAATACCAATCAAAACTTGCGCTAAGTTTTTACGAGGAATAGTGCCATCCATGCAGTAATAATCGGGAGAAATACGCCCAGCCGCCGGGAAAGCATTTTTACGTCCCGACCAAAATTTCAGCCGTTCTGCTTCGCTTCGCGATACAGCAATCGCGGTTGCACCTGCGCCTTCCAGCACGACACTCATGCGTAAGATTTCTTCTTCAACTTCCTCCGGAGTGCCATCGGATTCACACAATAAAATTGCCTCAGCGTCAAGGTCGTAACCGGCATTTACGTAAGGCTCAACCATGCGCGAAGATGTCTTATCCATCATCTCAAGACCTGCAGGAATAATGCCTGCGGCGATCACGTTCGCCACTGCATTGCCAGCTTTAATGACATCATCAAACGAGGCCATGATGACTCTGGCAGTT
>JANYFV010000008.1 GCA_025359635.1 Undibacterium sp.
CAACATTGGTGTGAATTCGATCGAATCGCCATCCAGCGCATTCATCAATTCAGTACTTATTTTTACGCGCAATTCAGTGTTGTAACGATCGCGCGGTACAAACACCAGCGCCGAAGTAAAACGACCAAACGGATCACGGCGTAAAAACAGGCGGGTACGCTGACGTTCTTGCAAACGCAAAATACCGATAGCGTGTTCTGTCAGTGTGTTGGTATCAATCTGAAATAATTCATCCCTTGGGTAATCATCCAAGATCGATTGCAAAGATTTTGCGGCATGACTTTCAGGCACCACGCCAGCGCTTGCCATCACATCGGCAGCACGTTGGCGCACCTGTGGAATTTCTTCTACTGTGGCCGAATACGCGGTCGAGGTATACAAACCCAGAAAGCGCGATTCACCAATAACGTTACCCGACGCATCGAAACGTTTGACGCCGATATAATCCAACCACGCCGGACGGTGTACGGTCGCGCGCGTCATGGTTTTTGTGATCAAGACGAGTTCATCTGAATCAACCAGCGCAACAGCTTCTGGCGATAGCCGGGTTTCTACCGTGTTCACAGCGCCGCGCAAGATACCCAAACCGGTATCGGGTCTCGCAACCATACTGACATTATCGCCGTCACGTTTTAAATCATAATCACGCGCACCGAGAAAAGTGAAATGACGCGCCTCTAGCCAACGTAGGAAAGCAATTCCTTCAGCGCGACTGGCAGGTGATAGCTGCGAACTCTCCGAAGCTGTACTGACAGCTTGTACACGCTCAACCATTAGTGGCCAGTCATCGACGGCACTGCGAACATCGGCGAGAACGCGGCGCAAGTCATCGGCCAGCGCCTGCTGTTCCGCCACGCCGACGATGCGGTCACACTCAACCAGGATCAGCGACTCGACTAAATGTTTCTGGTTTGCCGCATTGGCAGCCGCAACGGAGCTGACTGAGGCGATCCGGCCGTCGGCATCACGCGCGACGCTCATTAAAGGATGCACAATCCAGTGCGCCGTACGCCCGCTGCGATTAATCGCCATGGTCACCGAATCAACCAAAAATGGCATGTTGTCGTTGACGATTTGCACGACAGTATGGTCACTGACAAATCCATCTTCCGCCAAGGTCGGATTAAACACTCTCACCTTTATACCGTGCTCGGCGCGCGGCGTATCTAGCAAACGCCAATGCGCGTTTGCTAAGGCAAACAGGCTGCCAGGACCACGCGCGATGATCTCATCTGGATCTGAATTCTCGAAATAGGTAGCGACAAAGCCGCTTTGGCGCTCAGAGGCAGGACCGGTATGTTGATCGGCATAGCTTAAGAGCTCGGCGAGATGGGAAGATGTCATGCGATTTCCTTCTAGTTTGAGGGTATCAAGTAAGGCAAAATATTCAGTTATATTTACGGATAGGAAATTCAACCATAACGAAGAAAGCATAAGTTATTTACATAGGACTTAGGTCTCTTTTGTCATATTTACCTATAAGGTGACGCATGGTATTGCAACAGGCGCAATCACTGCCAATGCTTTGTTTGCATGAATCTATGCAAATTGCGCATAACATTGCCAAGCCTTGATTATACTCAAGGATGTACAAAATAAGAGCTTGTCGAAAAGCGTGTTGACCAAATAATTGTAGGACTTTTTTCAAAAAATGTTCGACGTTTTTTTCAATTAAAATTCGCCTGTGATGACGCAAATTTTTTAGTTTAAACGAGATGAATCACTTTAGCTTTCGCGGTTTCGCAGATGTTGTAGGGTTTTCCGCATTCAGCTGATTCAGATATTCCCACAATCTTGATACCAGCGGTTTTCCCGGTCTTTGTACCGACGGGCGCTCGCGATACAGTCGAATCTCCATATTCACTTCCCATTCCTTGAGTCCGCCATCGGCACGCGCCAATTGCTTTTGTTTGAGCTCGCGCGTTACCGCAGACTCGGGCAAAAATGCCACGCCACGCCCTTCCAGCGCCATCATCTTCAAACCTTCCGCCATATCAGTTTCGTAGCATTTATCGAAATACAAGGGAATTTTGGCATCGCTCAAAATGAGATCGACCATCCGTCCGAGGTAGGCATTATTCGCATACGACAGAAATGGCAAAGGTTGGTCCGGCGTACCAGGTAAAACAAATTCAGGCATACCAGCCTTATTGCAACGGGTGTAAGCACGCAATGCTTCCGCCCCCATCGTGATCATGTCGTACTGTGCAGGATCAAGCAACAAAGGTTGATGTGGATGGTGATAACACAGCATCAGATCGCAACCGCCTTCGACCAAAGTCATCACGGCATCATGGACATTCAGCGCCAATAAGCGTGTGTGCATTTCACCGAAAGCTTGTTCTAGTGAAGTTAGCCACTTCGGAATATACGTGAGTGATAAGGTATGTGGCACCGCAAAATCGACTGTGGTTTGCGTCGAGGTACGTTTGCCGCGCAACAGGGCGCGCGCATTGTTAATTTGGCCGAGCATGGCGATCGCCTGCTCAAAAAAAACTTCGCCGGCGTGCGTTAATCGAGTGGGATAGGAAGTGCGATCAATTAAATCTGTGCCCAGCCAAGCTTCTAGTGATTGTATGCGCCGCGAGAAAGCCGGTTGGGTAACGTGGCGTAATTCGGCAGATCGGCTAAAACTATTGGTTTCAGCCAAAGAGACGAAATCTTCTAGCCATTTGGTTTCCATATCAACTCTTTGCGTATTTATTTTCGTTAAATTAGCGACTCTACTTGATCAAACTCTTCCTCACTCATGGCCGCATCTTTTTTATGTTGCTGCCGCTCCCACATTTGTGCGTAAGCGCCAGCCTGGGCCAGCAACTCGTAGTGCGTGCCACGCTCGATGATACGCCCTTTATCCATCACCAAAATTTGCTCGGCGTCGATGATGGTAGAAAGGCGGTGTGCAATCACCAGACTAGTGCGGCTTCTGGCGATATCCTTTAACTGCGCTTGTATCATTTGCTCCGATTTGGAATCGAGCGCCGAGGTCGCCTCATCAAAAATAAGAATCGCAGGATTTTTCAATAGAGTCCTGGCGATGGCGACACGCTGTTTTTCACCGCCTGAAAGTTTCAAGCCGCGTTCACCGACCATGGTCGCATAGCCATCCGGCAGTGTCTCGATAAAGTCATGGATATAGGCGGCTTTTGCGACGGCGATGATCTCTTCTTTACTGGCACCGGTCTTGCCATAGGCGATATTGTATTCAATCGTGTCATTAAACAAGACCGTATCTTGCGGGACAATACCGATTGCCTTGCGTAATGAACTTTGTGTGATATCCATCAAATTCTGACCATCAATGGCAATGCTACCGCTTTGAATGTCATAGAAGCGAAATAACAACCGGGACAGAGTCGACTTCCCTGAACCGCTATGCCCCACCACCGCAGTGGTAGTGCCAGCGGCAATTTTAAAATCAACATCAAACAAGATCTGGCGCTTTTCTTCGTAACTGAAATTAACGTGAGAAAAACGAATTTCTCCGCCCTGTTTATGTGCAATCTGTAAAGCCTGTGCATCTGGATTATCGGCAATTTCTCTGTTCTGATCTAGTAAAGAAAATAGTCGTTCCATATCCGCCAGGCTTTGTTTAATCTCGCGGTACAAGACGCCTAAAAAATTCAATGGAATATACAACTGGATCATGAAGGCATTCACCAAAACAAGATCGCCAAGACTCATGGTTTGGTCGATCACACCTTGCGTGGCACGCCACAAAATCAAGGTGACGGCGGTTGCAATGATCAGAGATTGTCCGGTATTTAATAACGACAAAGTGGTTTGTGATTTGACAGCAGCAAGCTCATAACGCTGCAAGCCATCGTCGTAGCGACTCGCCTCATACTCTTCGTTGCCAAAATATTTTACCGTTTCATAATTCAACAGCGAGTCTATCGCCTTGGTGCTGGCTTTGGAATCCAGATCGTTCATGGTACGGCGAAAATTGGTCCGCCATTCTGTGATGGTAATGGTAAAGACTATATACGTCACCAGTGCCACAACCGTAATGAGCGTGAACCAGATGTCGTAGTGGGTAGACAGATAGATGAGTACTAATGAAATTTCCAGTAAAGTGGGAAAAATACTAAACAACGCGTAGGAAACTAATGAGGAAATTCCGCGTGTGCCACGCTCGATGTCTCTTGTCATGCCACCTGTCTGACGGTTCAAATGAAAGCGTAAAGACAGTGCATGCAAATGCCGGAAAACTTTTAAAGCGATGGTGCGAACTGCTCGCTGGGTAACCTTTGCAAAGACAAATTCCCGCAATTCGGTAAACAATGTCGTCGATAACCGTAGGGCACCATAAGTCACAAGTAAGCTGACTGGCAACACCATCAAAGCGACAGGATTTTTGGGGCTGACGGTCATCCAGTCGATGAGTTCCTTCAAAACTAAAGGTACACCGACATTGGCTAGTTTGGCGCCGACCAAAAATGACAAGGCCAGCAGTACGCGCCATTTATAGGCCCATAAATACGGCAGTAAAGTTTTTACTGTCGACCAATCCCCTCGCCCACCAGGCAGTGATTGGGAGGGAGATGATGTAGCGTGGGCGTTTCTGCGCATAAGGAATATAAGAAATATGTATTAGATGAAATTAGTTTATTATTTTGCTGATTGTAACGTCTAAAAGGTAAAGCCATGTCTGAAGTAGCTAAAAACACCCTCCCGCCAGGCATGCCGCAGTTGCGTGTTATGCCTATGCCGTCCGATGCAAATGTCCATGGTGATGTGTTTGGTGGCTGGATCATGGCGCAGGTTGATATTGCAGGGGCGATACCGGCAGCACGACGCGCGAATGGTCGCGTAGCGACGATCGCTGTGAATTCATTTCTTTTTAAGCAGCCAGTTTTTGTCGGTGATTTACTCTCGTTTTATGCCGAAGTAACCCGAGTGGGAAATACATCGATTACCGTTTCAGTAGAGGTTTATGCTGAACGAAATCGTCTTCAAGCCAATACGGTTAAGGTCACCGAGGCGACACTTACCTATGTGGCGACGGGTGATGATCGCAAGCCAAGGCAAATACCGCCTATCGAGAGCATCGCCAAATCAGCATAAAAAAAGGAAGGCGATGCCTTCCTTTTTAATCTGGCCTTCAGACAGATTTACTTCCGTCGAAACTATGCAGTTTTCTTTTCATCGCGCAATTCACGGCGCAAAATTTTGCCAACATTGGTCTTCGGTAAATCAGTGCGAAATTCAATGTACTTTGGTTTTTTGTACGCAGTAAATTGTTCTTTGCAATATTCCATCAACTGCTCCGCTGTCAGGCTTGGATCTTTACGCACGACAAACAATTTCACAGCCTCGCCAGAATTAGCGTCCGGCACGCCAACGCAGGCACATTCCAGGACGCCTGGATGCAAGGCAATCACGCCTTCGATTTCATTTGGATACACATTGAAACCTGAAACCAAAATCATGTCTTTTTTACGATCGACTATCGTTGTGTAGCCACGAAAATCCATGATACCAACGTCGCCAGATTTAAAGAATCCATCAGCAGTCATCACGTTTGCGGTTTCATCCGGACGATTCCAATATCCGACCATGACTTGCGGACCTCGAATGGCGATTTCGCCAGGTTGCCCGAGTGGCAATGGATTACCATCGTCATCAAGTATCATGATTTCAGTAGAAGGAATTGGCATACCGATCGTGCCGGAAAACTCCTTGGTATTGGCGGGATTGGCAGTTGCCACTGGCGATGTTTCTGAAAGACCGTAACCTTCAGAGATGGCGCAACCAGTTACCTTCAGCCATTTATCTGCAACTGCCTTTTGCACTGCCATACCACCGCCGCTACAAATTTCGTAGCCAGAAAAATCAAGCTTGGCAAAATCAGGATTATTCAATAAGCCGTTATACAAGGTATTCACAGCAGGGAAGACATTGACCTTGTATTTTGCGAGTTCTTTGATAAAGCCAGGCATATCACGAGGATTAGGAATCAACAGGTTCAATGCACCAAGACGAGTACCCATCAAACTACAGACGGTCAAGGCAAAAATATGATACAGCGGTAAGGCACAAACGAAGATTTTCTGCTCTTCAGAATGTGACCCAGCCATTGCAGGCTTTAGCCAAGCATCATTTTGCAATACATTGGCCACAACGTTACGCTGGCTTAAGGTTGCACCCTTTGAGACACCTGTTGTCCCACCGGTATATTGCAAAAAGGCGATGTCGTCATGTCCAAGTGTCACCGGCTTTAATGAAAGTGCTGCAGACTCCGACAAAACTTGTTTGAATCGTGTCGCGCCTGGCAATGAAAAAGCTGGCACCATCTTTTTGACGTTACGGACTACGAAATTGACAATTGTCCCTTTTATACCACCGAGCATATCGCCCATCGTGGCAACGACGATATGTTTGATCGGCGTTTTCTCTAAAACTTTTTCCAGGGTAATCGCAAAGTTCTCCAAAATGAAAATCGCTTCTGCACCAGAATCTTTCAGTTGATGTTCTAACTCGCGCGGTGTGTACAGTGGATTGACGTTCACCACAACATAACCAGCCCGCAAAATTGCCGCCATTACCACTGGGTATTGCAAGATATTCGGCATCATGATGGCGACGCGTGCACCTTTTTTGAGACCTTTGTTTTGCAGCCAGGCGCCGACTTTTTTGGACAAAATGTCAAGCTCACCATAAGTGAGGAACTTATCCATACAGACGTAGGCATTGCGAGCCGCGAACTTTTGAAATGACTCTTCCAGCAATTGCACTAGCGACGTATATTGATTGACATCAATCTCGGCAGGGATTCCTTCGGGGTACGATTTCAGCCAAAACTTATCCATGTAGTTTCCTTGTCTCTGGTTATTGTTGTGTGCGGTACGCGCTCAATTGCGTACCAGTTATGAAATGGTTATATTACCAAACACGATATTCTCCAACGATGCTAACGATTTAGCTTAGGCATGGCAAGCATTTTGCGTAGGAGTCGAGCATAAACTCTAAGAAAAAATAGCCTTGCCCGATTCAATAAAACCATAACTTCCCAGACACAAGGTGCGACAATTTTTTTTGCCAGCATTTGCCACAAACATCCACGTTTTATCCGTTAAGCCTTTTCTACCTGAACCAAAGTGTCATAAAAAGTCGGGCCGCCACCCATGTCTGTCAGTCTTTGACTGGTGACTTCATTCACGTTTTTATGGTCCGCAGCAAATTTCTTCCACCAGATAGATAAACCAACCACCAAACCCTCGCGCGCTTTATCGGTAACCCGCGCAGCTGCTTCAAAAGAGCCTCTGTCATTGTGAATCCGTACCCGGTCACCGCTGACAATATGGCGTTGCGCCGCATCCACAGGATGTATGTCCAAATGCGGCTCTCCCTCAGTATCGCGCAAACTTTGCACATTCACAAAACTGGAATTCAAAAAATTACGCGCGGGTGGGGAAATCATCGCCAATGGATATTTTTTTGCCAATTCTGGATTGCTGGCACCAGACTCATATGGTGGAATATAGCTCGGTAGTGGATCGAGCCCATCATCTAACATCGTCTGACTATAAAACTCGCACTTCCCCGACGGAGTGGGAAATCCACCCTTCAAGAATGGAGCGTCTGCGACTTTCAGCTTGCTCCAACCCGTTTTCTTTAATGAAGCCCAATCAAAGTGAATCGCGCGCGCATCGCTTTTCTTAAATGCCTGGGCAGCGATCTGGTCATCCGTCTCTTTAAAACAAGCCTCAGTAAAACCCATGTGCTCGGCCAATAAGCGGAATATTTCAGTATTCGGTTTTGCTTCACCGATAGGCGCAATCGCTGGATTATTTGCCATCATATATAAATGCCCATAGGTGCTATGCGCATCCAGGTGTTCGAGCTGGGTTGTCGCTGGTAAAAGAATATCTGCGTAATCTGCGGTGTCAGTTTGAAAATGCTCTAACACCACAGTAAATAAATCTTCTCGCGCAAATCCCTTAGCTACTACGCTCGATTCTGGCGCGATAGCTACGGGATTGGAGTTATACACGATTAGCGCCGCTATTTTTGGACCAAATTCATCGCTGCTTTCTCGTAGTAAATCATTACCGATGCTGCTCATATTGATGGTGCGTTGTTTTTGCCCCGCCGGAAATAAATCCGGCCGCTGCAAGGCTGCCATATCTTTAGGGAAGGAGTCAGACAAAGATAATTGGGCACCTCCAGCGGCATGACGCCAGGCTCCGACCAAGGCGGGTAAACAGGCAATATTCCGGACCGCCATACCGCCACCATGTACCCGTTGAACTCCATAATTCATACGTATCATGCTGGCCTCACCGCGTTTTGCAGCGATGCCATACATGCGCGCCAACTCAACGACTTCAGCAACACTAATGCCGCACACTTGGGCGACCCGTTCTGGCGGCCATTCTAGTGCGCGTTGTTTGAGCTGTTCAAAGCCCAATGTGTATTGTGCAATGTAATCATGGTCGAGCAAATCTTCTTTGATCAGGACATGCATCAGCCCCAGTGCGAGTGCGGCATCAGTGCCGGGCAACAAGGCAATATGCTGATGGCACTTTTCTGCAGTGAGGGACCGGTAAGGGTCAATCGCGATCAACTTTGCGCCCTTGCGTTTGGCTTCTTGTACCCGCATCCAAAAATGCAGGCTAGACGCAATCGGATTGCCGCCCCAAATAATGATCAGCTGTGCATTTTGCGTCTGTTCCATATCGGCACCGATCCGTGCGCCTATCGTGTACTTGTAACCTGCTCCACCTGCGGTTGCACAAATTGTCCTATCCAAAAACGAAGCACCGAGTTTATGAAAAAAACGCTGCGACATACTATCGCCCTGCACCAACCCCATAGTTCCGGCGTAGCTATATGGAAGTACCGAAAGTGGAGCTATTGCAGCTATGCTTTTTAAGCGTGACGCGATCGTATCGATTGCCTCTTCCCAGCTAATTCTTGCAAATTTCCCTTCACCTTTTTGCCCCACTCTTTTCTGCGGATAAAGCAATCTATCCTTGTGATAAGTTCTTTCGGTATAGCGCGCCACTTTGGTACACAACACGCCGGCAGTTGTAGGATGTTCTGGATCACCACGTACTTCAGTCGCCACGCCATCAGTTACCTTGACAAGCAAAGCGCAGGTATCAGGACAGTCATGCGGGCAAACCGCCCGGACAATATTCGTGCTCATATAAATTCTTTCATTTATGCGCTATGCATTTGGCGGATGTGAAACTGCTTATGTGTAAGTTCGGCTCAGGTTAGGATTGATTTATTGCTTCTGGAAAAATGTTGGCTTCATTTCCCAGACGTATTCCCTGATTAGCTTGTTCCAGTGCGAGTAGGCCAGCGGCATGATCAGCGCGGGCAAATTCTGGCATTAACGAACGATAGATATTCGCCACCATTTCAGTAATGGGCAAATGCACATGTGCGTTCTGCGCCGCCAATAAGATGTTTTCCATATCCTTGCTCTGGCTTTTTACCTGCCCGCCGGGAATGAAATTTCTGTCCAGCATCCGCTGCCCATGTACTTCGAGTATGCGGCTTTCGGCAAATCCACCACGCAATGCGTTTCGTACTGAGCTTGGATCGGCGCCACCAGCTTGAGCCAACAATAACGCCTCGGCGACGATATTAATAGTGCCACCAACGATGAGTTGATTGCATAATTTCGCCAATTGACCTGTCCCTGGCAAGCCAACTCGAGTCGCTCGCCCAAGTACAGATAGAATTTCCTCGGCCCTCTCGAAATGCTCTTTCTCTGCGCCGACCATAATCGCTAAATTACCGTTCTCGGCACCCAAAACTCCTCCCGATACCGGTGCATCGATAAATCCTAAGTTGTGTTGAGTAAGCAATGTAGCAAAAGCCTGCGCTTCCGATTGCTGAGTTGAACTCATATCAATCACAATCGCGCCTTGTTTCAGCACCGGCAGAATAGTCCGGATCACTTCAGCCACCACACTTCCCGCCTCGAGCATCGTGATCACGATGTCAGCAGAAATTCCATTTGAATTCACGGCACGGCATGGATCATCAAAAACTTCCATGCCCATATCCGCGAGTGACTGCACCTTGGATCTTGTGCGATTCCACACCCGAGGTCTGTAGCCAGCGGAAAACAGCCGGGTCGCCATCGGTTTCCCCATGAGTCCAAGACCGAGGAAGGCAATTGTGAATGGCTTGTTTTGTTCATGCATATGCTACTTTTCTGGAGAAATCAGAGATCACTAGATTATGCCGTCAAAGCACATTTTTTGCTCGCGGGAGTAGACTGGTCAAGCTCAAGCAGTTGAGAGCGATAGTCAGGGTGGAATAAGAAATGGAACGGTCAAAGCAAAACCCCCTCGACAGTAATCTGTTGAGGGGGTTTTTAGATAAAAGCCTGACGATGACCTACTTTCACACTGGTTGCAGCACTATCATTGGCGCGGAGTCGTTTCACGGTCCTGTTCGGGATGGGAAGGGGTGGTA
>JANYFV010000040.1 GCA_025359635.1 Undibacterium sp.
GCGCGAATCTCGCCTGCATACAATCCTCCTTCGCTACCAGTAGGCCCCCGACCCCAAGGTGCGGTTTTTGCCCCACCATTGCTATTCATTGTAGTAAACGCGGCAGAAAACAAACTTTGATCGAGGAAATAATAATCGCCAGTTAACAAATATTGAGCAGATGCATAATCTGGATGATGCGCCACGTCTGCTACCCAGATAGTTTTTGTCAAATTGCCGACAGGATCAATTACGTCTTTTGGAGACATTTCAGGCCAGGTCAAGCGCGGAATCCATCCAGTTGGTCGAGCACCTTGATGAATGGACAAAATATGACCAAGACCTGAGATCTGACGTTTTTCATCGAAAGTTCGACTTGAATCACCTTCGCGTAAATGCATTGGCCATGCACCAGTCAATTCGCTGTGCGTCAACGCCATTTCAGCCAATCGCCAGTCTCCTGAATACAACCATCTTACAGTCCACGATGGATATAGGCCAATATCTGGTCGCCCACCAGCTGAAGCCATGGCTCGTTGCCAGAATCCAGCCTCATAAAGATCATGCGGTTTATTTTTCCATTTTGCATATTCTTCTGTAATACTTGCTTCAGGGATTACCCAATTAGTATCAAAATTAGGGAATAAATTAGTTTTTGCTAAATACGATAAATTGTGATTAATGGAGACTACCGGCTGTTGCGTACCCATCCAGAATTGTTTGGTCCATCGCGTCATCGCCTGATGCAACATTTGAGCTTTTTGATACACGACTTGCGGGTTGTTTAATCCGAGACTAAGCTGCAAGTCATATGTCTGATCCTGCAAAGCGATCGTATTAGTGACCTCTCCGACGAAACGCACTTGTACTTGATTCAGCGTTGGCCAGAACGTAAGATAAAATGCAGGTCTTACTGATCTGTAATTATCAGCACCAAAATCAAATTGCCGTTCGACACTATGATCTACAACCAACACCGTTGTCGCAATATCGCCCTCCGACCAATAGGTAAATTTATTTTGCTGCAGCATTGCTCTAGCAGAAATTAGCCTCGTCTGAGTGTTTGAAAATGTCGCCTTCATTGTTGCATCAAAATTAAAACGCGAATTTAACATTTCATCTTTTGTCAATTTTTTGGTATTGTGGCCATCCATCTGATTTACAAAAAATAATCTAATAGAAGAATGCGCTGGAATTTTAGGTAACACAGCGCTAATGATGGCATGGCGTACGCTGCCATCTGGATGACGCTGCTTAACTACCGCCTGAGTTGGGATGTGAATTCCATCTTGGACCAATTGTGGGAATTGGCCGATTTCAGCAGCAACAAAGGGACGCGCAAACTGCAACGGATAATTGAGAATGTCTTGCTGACTAGGATTGGTAATGACAATAGAATTTCCTGTCGGCGTGGCGATTGTAGGCAAATTTGGAGTTGCTATTTGCGTGACGGCACTAGTGTTAGGAATACTTATAACATTGGGATTATTTTGTGCAATCGTTTGAGGATTTACTGTCGCTTTAGTCGTAACTGGAAAACCGACCGCCGAACTTTGTGCAATAGTAAAAGTACCAAAAGTTCCGAGCAAGCTTGCTAAAATGAGTGGTAAAAATTGTTTGAACTTCATCATCAAATCCTTCGTGGTTTCATCCAATGGTGTTTTTTTGAATGATTTAAGTGCGAGTTTACCTCGTGAAGAGGCGAAAAACATTGAACTGGATTGACGCCTTAGGGGATAAAACCTAATTACCGCGACGCTTAGTTTAAGTTTGTACATTCTGCGACAAAACACAATAGCGGAACAACAACCAGATAAAGAATAACTTGTAACGAGTTGTTATTCCTATTTCCGAAATTGGCTTGCCTTTTATTTTTACGGAGCATGCGTCAATAAAAGATCGACGCTCTTTAGATTACTCTCCCAGTTGTATCTGCTATTAACTTTTTGTCTTGCCGCAATTCCAATTTGAGAATTATTTTCTCTCAATAGTTTTTCGAGTACGGATATAAAAACACTCGCATTCTCCGCCAAAAATAATTCTTGACCTGCGATCGCATCAATACCCTCAAGCGCTTGCTGCGATACCACGACTATCTTCGCCATTGCCATTGCTTCCAACACTTTATTTTGAATACCACGAGCAATACGTAAAGGCGCGACCGCGACACTTGCATACGCCAAATAGGGTCGCACATCCGAAACAAATCCAGTCACTCTGACTCCAGGAATATTTCCCATTTGCATTATTTGCTCGGTAGGTCTGCTACCCACAATAAAAAAGAAAACATCTGAATGACGCTCACGCAGTTTAGAAAATACTTCATCTATAAACCATTGGACAGCATCAATATTGGGCCAATAGTCCATGGCACCAGTAAAAACAATTACTTTGTCGTTCGCGGAATAAGGATTTTCATGTTCAATATGCGGCGAAAAATAATCAGTATCTACACCATTATTAAAGTAGCCGATTTTAGCAACACTTTCTGGTGCTAATTTTTTAAATAAATCTGCTTCTGCTTCCGATACAAATAATGACGCATTGCAAATACCGGCGATTTTTCTTTCGTATGCCAATAATGTTCGTCCTTCACGCCGATACAGCCAACTCATAGGCCAGACTTTTTTACCCGCATATTGCAGCCATTTATCAGAGTCAATATCAACGAAATCCGCAACTCTATTTGCATCAGGATACGACTCAACAAATTGCGCCATTGCGGATGAAAATATAACTATTTTAGAAATTGAGTATTTAGTTATTGTCTTATCTACCCATCTTTGCATTTGTTTACTACGGTAATAGTCCAACGAAAGTGGCCGATTTTTCAGTAAAGCAGATACGCTAGCAAGTTTTGCAGTTGTCGGATTCAATATTTCAAAATAACTATCACCACACCATTGTTTGACCGTTTCCTCATATTGAAGATCGTTTTGATCATCAATAAAAGTTCCTAAATGCACGGTGTAATTGTGAATCAGATGCTGCAAGAGATGATACGAACGTATCTTGTCGCCCTTATTGGGAGGATACGGAATTCGATGCACCAAGAGGAGTAAATTTTCTTTTTGTGTCTCAGTTTTTTGTGCTGTTTGTTGATCCATTTTTATCGACCGTCAGCCTAAATTTTTAACAATATGTGGGCCAATAAAATTCGCCAGCGTGATTGGCATACGTTGCCACATCTTAATAAAGAGTTGATATTTGGGATTAAGCGGATTATTGTCTGGCACCGCGGTCGACTTGTGCAGTTTGTATTCGTAGTGCAGCGGTGTTGGTTCGAAACCCCAGTTTTTCTTAAAATCAAAAGCGCCAGTGCCAATCTTACTACGGCCAAAATCAAATACCTTGTAGCCTCTGGCACAGGCACGGCGCATCAATTCCCAATACATAAAATCGTTGCCGGCGAGATCGCGCGCTTCTGAAGTTCCGCCGCCGTAGTAGGGCAAGACTTCATCCCTAAAGTAAAAACTCATCACGCTGGCTATCGTGCGGCCATCCTTGACGATGGTCATGACTTCGCAGTCATCACCAAATGTTTCTTTCAGTAAGCGGAATAATTTTTTTGAGAACACCGGTGTACCTAAGCGATGAACGCTGGTCGAATAGGCATAAAAAAATCTATCGGTGCCCTGATCAAGCTCACTTTGCAAACCCAGTTTAATTCCCTTGCGCACCATGGCTCTTTGTTTGCGC
>JANYFV010000081.1 GCA_025359635.1 Undibacterium sp.
ATCACCGAGCGCAATTTCTTCCCGCAGTTTGCGATTGAACCAGCCAGCTATCTCGCGCTTTATCCAGAATACATACTCAAGGACGAAGAGAAAAAAGCTTTCATCCTGGATCGTCAAGGCGCGATAGTTGGACGTAAATTAGCAAATCAATTCGGCTGGAAAATCGGCGACCAGATTCCCATCCGTGGCACGATTTACCCAGGCACGTGGACCTTCACCTTGCGCGGCATCTGGGATGGCGTCGATGCCAAAACCGACGAATCGCAACTGCTGTTTCATTGGCAGTTTTTATCCGAATCGGTTCGCAAGAGTATCGGCAAAAATGCTGACTATGTCGGCGTGTATATGGTGCGCATCAACGAACCAAATAATGCCCCGTTAATTTCAGAACGCATCGATGCACTATTCAAAAATTCGTTAGCTGAAACATTGACGGAAACTGAAAAGGCATTTCAACTAGGTTTTGTCTCAATGAGTGAGGCGATTTTAGTCGCCGTCAACGCCGTGAGTTTTGTGATTGTGGTCATCATTATGGCCGTAATGGCAAACACCATGATGATGACGGCACGCGAACGATTGGCCGAATACGCCACCCTCAAAGCCCTGGGATTTTCACCTGGCTTTGTGGTCGGGCTTTTATTTGGCGAGAGTCTGGTGATTGCTCTTATCGGCGGCGGCACGGGTTTACTCATCACACTCCCAATCGCTGCCTCGTTTGCCAAAGCGGTCGGCACTTTGTTCCCAGTGTTCGTGGTGTCAGATACGACAATGGCACTGCAAATTCTCGCCAGTATCGTCGTCGGCATAGTCGCTGCTGCCTGGCCTGCATGGAAAATGAGTCGCATCAATATCGTCAATGGTCTAAGGCACGTTGCATGACAAACCTGGGCCAACGCAAATGAAGATGATCCCGCTTTCTTACATCGCACGCAACCTGTGGGTAAGGCGCGTCACCACGCTGTTGACGGCAGGTGGCATGGCGCTGGTGGTGTTTGTCTTTGCCACCGTTTTGATGATGAGCGAAGGGATACGCGCCACTTTGGTCGCGACCGGGCAACCGGACAATGTACTGGTATTACGCAAAGGCGCCGGTGCCGAAATCAATAGCGGCATCTCGCGCGACAAAGCGGCCATTATCGAAAGCCTGCCTGGCATTGCCACTAACGGCAGCGGCCTAAGGCTAGTCAGCAAAGAACCAGTCGTCCTGAATAACTTACCCAAACGCAGCAATGGCAAACCCAGCAATGTTACGGTACGAGGCACCTCTTTAATCGGATTAGAATTACGCCCGCAAGTACGGATGATGCAAGGTCGCATGTTCCGGCCAGGCACATCTGAAATCATCGCAGGTCGCTCCATTGCCAGCGGATTTCGCGGCACCGGTCTCGGCGAAACTTTACATTTCGCCCAAAGAGATTGGTTGGTTGTGGGTGTATTTGATTCAGGAAAAACCGGTTTCGATAGTGAAATCTGGGGTGATGCAGAACAAATGATGGCGGCATTCAGACGCAACGCCTATTCCACAATGGTATTTCGCTTGAGCGATCCGTCAGCGTTTGAAAAAATTACCAGCGCAATCGCTGCTGACCCACGCTTACAGGTAGAAGCCAAGCCTGAGATACAATTTTATGCCGAACAAAGCGAGGCACTTGCCACCTTCATTCGTATTTTGGGCTTAAGCCTATCGATCATTTTTTCTATCGGCGCGGTGGTAGGTGCGATGATTACGATGTTTGCAGCGGTCGCACAACGCGTAGGTGAAATTGGCACTTTGCGCGCACTAGGTTTTAGACGTGGTGCAGTGTTATTAGCGTTTTTATTAGAGTCTTTATTACTCTCGCTAGTCGGTGGCCTGATCGGTTTATTCGTGGCATCGTGGATGCAAACGGTAGATATTTCCACCACCAATTTCCAAACCTTCAGCGAGCTCGCGTTCCAGTTCAAACTCACGCCAGCGATTGTGGCAAATACCCTGTTATTTTCTTTATTTATGGGTTTTATCGGTGGCTTCATTCCCTCTTGGCAGGCCGCCAGAATGAAGATAGTAGATTGCCTGCGCGCCAGCTAATTTACAACTCTGCCAAACCCGCTTGCGCGATCGCCGCTGATAGTTTTTTATCAGTACGCATGATGTGATGGGTCAACCAATAACGCAGCAGTTCCGCGGTGCCGATCGCAACTTCCGCACGACCCCGTTCAAAGGCATCTTGTAGGACCTCAACCTGCTCGATCAATTTTTTATGCTGATCCAGATGCGCATCCATGTCGGCATACTTGATGTGCTCCATCAACAATTCTTCACGCTGAAAATGCTCATGCGTATAGGTAAACAGCGCCTGCAAAATACTTCCAAGAGTCTCGCTACTTTTTCCGTCTTGTACCGCTTGATGCAATTCATTGACCAGCGTGACCAATTCTTTATGATCCTGGTCGATCAGCGTATTACCAACACTTAGGGCATCACTCCACTGGAAATAATCCATGTATTTACCTTATTTGACCGCAGGTTAAAGGATAATTTGCTTGGTCGTAAATGGGTATTTTCATTCTGTGCCGACTAAGTAAAGTGCATTATGATTTTAATAGTGTGCTTTGGCAAGTTAGTGTTTTATTGTTTGATGTGAGATTTCTGGCGAGCTGTAGGCAGACTAAATGTTAAGTTCCTTCCCACTTTGCAGTTCAAAGCTCAGGATGGGGTGCTACGGTACACATTACCGTATTCACATTGCCGCATTCACATTACCGTGTCCAAATTACCATCATTCCCGCATGTTTTTGGCGGGAATCCAGTATTGGTAAATGTTTGTGTTCCGTAGTTATTTTATAGCTATTCAACCCAATATGAAAAAGGTCAAAACACTTCAACACAGACGCACAGAGACACGGAAAAAATCAGGAGAATAACGGTAGATTCTTTTCTCTGCCTTGGTTTTACCTCTGTGTTGAATGGTTTGGTTTTTGACTATTCTTGATTGGGACTGAATAGTCACGTGAATTTTAGATTGCTGGTGGTAGACCTGCAATCTAAACATCACGGCAGAACCTCATTCAAAGCTAAACATTTAACGACGCTGGATTCCCGCTAAAAACATGCGGGAATGACAGTAATTTGGACACGGTAATGTTGAT
>JANYFV010000120.1 GCA_025359635.1 Undibacterium sp.
CGGGTAGGCAAAGGTGCGACGCTGGGTGCCGGTACCACATTGACCAAGGATGCACCTGAGGGCAAGTTGACGGTATCGCGGGCGCGGCAGATGACGATTGATGCTTGGGTGCGGCCTGTGAAGATTAAGAAGTAATTTGACGTGCGTGGGTGCAGTTTCTACGCTCTAGATTTTTTAAACAATAAATTATTCTGAATATCTGGCACCCTAAACCATGCAATGTCCATTAGATGAAACAAGCTTACAATCCGAAGTACTTGGTTCTCGCGTGATCCATCGCTGCGCCAAATGTTTTGGAATTTTCCTACCAGGAACTCTTTTCAAAGAAATAAAAGCAGCAGCGGTATTGGAATTTCACAAACAAGAACTTCATGTTCGACCCAAATTATCTGCACCAACCTTATCAAGGATTAATTGCCCGAATGATTCCAATGCAATGAAAACGTTAACATTCAAAGGAGTTGAAATTGAAGTATGTCCCATCTGTTTCAGTCTTTGGCTGGATCAAGGGGAGTTGGGAAAAATTACTCTTCAAATCAACATATCTAAAGAAGTCAACCTCTCTAAGATAGGTGCAAACTTGGGTACTATCGGCGATCACAAAATTGACCTATCTGATATTGATAGCATAGGCGATATTTTTGATCTATTCAGTCCAATTGCGAACATGATTGGAAGTATTTCGGACTTCAATCCTTAATCTTTAAGGTGCATCACCCTCACCGATTCCAAGTCGTAAAAATCTCACTATTGCTTTTGACCTTGAGAATTCCGCTTCTGAGCTGCCGATTGTGCGAAGCAGAAATTGGATTAGAAATGTCCTTGTCTGAGCGCAACGAATTATGGACATTTCTCATTTTTTAATTTGCACCACCGCAACCCATCCTAGCCCTCCCTCTCAAAATGAGGAAGGGACTAAAGACTCAACGCCGCACGTTTCGTAGCGTTACCATCTTACGTTGGTCGAAATACTTTTTAGTGATACAGTAATCGCAAGCGTCGACTGTTCTTTGCCTTGATTTTTAATAGAAGACGAACAAAGGATTTGTGGCCTTGTCGCGACGCCCCCTTTATTTTTGTCCTATTCGTGGAGTTCAATTCAGCATGCGTTGCCTATTGATCTGCTTGTTTTGGTTCACTTATGTGGTTTGCGCGGCATCGCCAGACAGTAAGGCGCCTGACACGCATGTTCAAACTATAGACAATCCCCGGCGTGCTCTTGACGATGCCGAAGCGATGCTCAAGAAACTCCCCCCTAACAATGCCGAGATTGTGCATTGGGAGGCAATTGCTGCTGAAGCCGCCAACTTACTGGTACTCCCTGATCAAGCGAAACAACATGCGCAAGCGGGTTTGGATTTATTGGTCAGACTGAATCTCTCACAGCCTGAACTTCAGCAACGGTTTTTGATTGTTCTGGCTCAGAGCAAAGATATTTCCGGACACCCTAAAGACGGCATCGAAGATTTGTCTGCCGTGATCGCAACGCTCGAGGTAAAAAAATTTCCTCCGTGGTTATTGGTGGAGGCATTATCCAGTCGCGGTTCGATGTATGGTTTTATTGAAAATTACCGTCTGGCCTTAATCGATTTGTTACGCGCCTATGCACTTGCCGACCCAAAGAGCGAGCGAGGTAGACGCGGTAATGTGGCCGCGGAACTTGGCAACATCTACAAATCGATGAATGATTTTTCTCAAGCTGAACAATATTATCGTGAAGCGATTGACGACGCAGAACAAAGCCAATCCCTGGTGCGGTTATCGATAGCCCAGTACAGCCTGGCAGACGTATTAATGAGCACCAAAAAATATGACGAAAGTGAAAAACTTTTTCTTTCTTCGTATGACAATAGTGAAAAAATGGGCGACGCTCAAGGTGTTGCCTATGCCAATTTTGGCTTAGGCCAAGTCGCGGTAATGAAGACTAACTTCAACGCAGCAGAAAAATTTTTCCACCTTGCGTTACCCGCCCTTGTTGCAGCCAACGATATTGGCCCACAAAGCACTATCGCTATTGGCATGAGTAAAGTGGCTTTGTTCCACAAACAATATGAGAACGCAATTTTGGAGGCGGAAAAGGCCTTGAAAATTGCCTTGGAAGGTGATCAAAAAGAACGTCGTGTTGCCGCTTACGATGCCTTGTCTGATGTTTACCTGGCGAAGAGTGATTTCCATAAAGCCTACGATAACAAGGTATTGGCTAAGCAATTGAAGGAGCAGATTTTAGCGGCGGCCCACGATCAAGCTGCCACTGAAATGGGAATACGTTTTGAAATTAGTAAACAAAAGCAAGAGAACGAGCTTTTAGAAAAGAAAAACCGATTTGCGGCGCAACAACTCATGGAAGAAAAGCATCGTGCTTACTTTTATTTCGCCGGTGTTGTTTTCCTTTTATTTTTAGTCGCTTTCTTAGCCTTGGTCGGAATTAAAAATAAGCAATTACGCGATCACTTATCCAAAAT
>JANYFV010000121.1 GCA_025359635.1 Undibacterium sp.
TGGTAACACCACGACTAGTTTGTGTCACACGCACCTTCCCCTCACGGACTAAAGGTTCTAAAACCACTAAAATATCTTTCGCGATACTTGTCATTTTCTCCCTCTCCTTACGTAAAGGATCACCACCTTTCGTTTTCACGGATGACAAAGGATCAAATGCTACTGTTTGGCCACTCGGCGCCTCTGGAATTTTACCAAGGGAAGTAGTTGTTTTACCGAAAGCGCCAGTCAATGAGTTTGACAGAACTCGGTACTTTCCTTCATTAATCGAAGAAATGGCATACATGACAACAAAAAAAGCGAACAATAATGTCATGAAATCGGCGTAAGAAACTAGCCAACGATCATGGTTTTCTGCGTCTTCATGGTATTTTTTTCTTGCCATGGATTATCTGAAAGAAATCAGACCTTATGGTTAGAAACACGCTCTTCAATGATACGAGGACTATCACCTTGCGCAATACTGAAAAATATATCTGTCAGCATTTCCCGTCGAACGACTTCACGGCCAACGATCTCTTTAAACTTATTGCTAATCGGAAGAAAAAATAAATTCGCTAAACCGACGCCATAAATTGTGGCGACAAAGGCCACCGCGATTCCACTTCCCAGTTTACTAGGATCAGTGAGATTTTCCATTACGTGAATCAACCCCAAAACGGCACCAAGAATACCAATCGTCGGTGAATACCCACCTGCAGCTTCCCAAATTTTTATTGCTTGTCGTTGCTCCATCTCGTAAAAAGTGATGTCGACTTCGAGAATATCTTTTAGGCGCAAAGGATCAATGCCGTCTATTACCAAACGCAAGCCCTTCCCTATAAATGGATCTTTTGAAGATTCCATGTACCGCTCTAGACTTAGAAAGCCTTCGCGGCGCGCGACTACACTCCAGATCAAAGCATCTTGAACATTTTTTCGACTGGTATCGTCTGGCATCTTTGCAATCCACCTCAACATTCTTATGCCACGTATGAAAGTGGGCATCCGACTTTGAAGCAGCACAGCTCCTACCGTACCAACTACGACAATAATGAAGGCTGCTGGTTGAACTAATGACGAGAGGTGTCCACCTTCAATCAACTGACCAAACACAATGCCAAAAACAACGAGAACTAATCCTACTACGCTAGCCCAGTCCACGATCTCTCCCTTAAAGAAACCCGAAGTCGGGCAACTGCTTGACTATGAAGTTGGGACACTCGCGATTCCGAGACACCCATGACAGCACCAATTTCCTTTAGATTCAACTCCTGCTCATAATAAAGACCCATCAAAAGCTTTTCCCGTTCAGGTAAACTATTAATTGCATTGATAACCGCATCGCGAAAATCACCATGCAAGAGATCTTGAAGCGGATCGCCTGATTGATCAGAACTGTAATGATCTAAAAAATGTTCTTTTGTATCCGCATCGTGAAAATCTTCGTAATAGACAAGTTGATGACCTCCACTGTCGCCCAATAAATCCTGATATTCCGCCAGTGATAATTTGAGTTGTTTAGCGACTTCTGTTTCTAGTGGAGGACGCCCAAACTTTTGCTGAAGTGACGTCATAGCGTTTTCAATTTTTCGCATATTCTGCCGTACACCTCGTGGCAACCAGTCACTACTACGCAGCTCATCTAACATCGCACCACGAATTCTTTGAACGGCATAAGTCTCGAATTGAGCACCATGATTGTCTTCATAGCGATTCACTGCGTCAAGCAAACCTATCATTCCAGCCTGCACCAGATCATCAACTTCAACACTTGGAGGTAATCTGGCTTTTAACTGATAAGCCAAACGCTTCACCAGGGGCGCATGCTCCATTAAGATGGAATTTTTATCTGATTTTCCGCTTGCGGTGTACATAAATAACTATATTTCCAGGGATAGACCTAGCCCATGCAATTCTTGCAACGCGAAACTTGATCGCGCTTTCTGCGCGAACTGTTGCGCAAGAAATGAAAATGCCAACGATGCCCCGGCTAAGGGAAAAGCGTCTATCACTGAACGACCTAAGTGAGCTGCTTTTTTCATGTGTTCATCATCCGGCAAGTATCCAACAAAATTGAGCGGCACAGCAAGATATCTATTTGCAGCTTGCGCCATATTTGAGTAGACGAGTTGTGCCTGTTTCTCGGTTGCACCTGACACTAAAATTCCATAGGAACGACGCCCTATTCTACTATTAACGCGCTTAATCAAACCATACGCAGTTTTTATTGTCATTGGATTTGCAGATACTTGTATTACGATTTCACTATCATCAAGCGAAGCAATCGGAAATGTGTCATTTGTATCGATTTCACTATCAACAATGACTAGATCCGAACGATTTACAGCTATGTCAAATACCCGCGAAAGGCGCCGGAAATTTTCTTTTGGAAGACTACTTAACCCGGATGAATACTTTGAAAGCATCGTCACCGACAATCCTGACGATATCAATTTAATTGCTTCTTTCATTGTACGCTGTTGTTGTGCAACATCCAACAGCGTCTGATCAGCATCCGCGTTAAGCCAAGCACCTATACTGTTCTGTGACGACTTGGCATCTACCATCAAAACTTGTTGTCCTTGCCTGGCAAGAGATGCGCCAAGATTAATCAGCATTCCACTTTTTTCTTCTTCTTTTAAAGCGGACAAAAAAGTTAATACCCTCGGCTTAGGACACTCCAACAAACGGCGCAATCCTTCTGCCTGATCAAAACTAGCCAAGTGACACCTCCTTCATATATTGACTGTTAGATCGTCCGCCATACATCGCTGCACTAGCCATTAAAATCGGTAATTCATCATCCTGAAACTTAAATGCCGAAGTTTCGCGTTTGAGTTTAAAAGCACGATCAATCAGGTACTGTTTATTGGCAACATGCAGATCTTCAGGAACTCGTTGTCCGCTAGCGATATAGTAAATATTCAACTTCTGTCGAATAACAATATCTAGGGCGCCACCTATGGTTGCAGCCTCGTCCAACTTAGTTAATATGCATCCGGCCAATCCGTTTCCTTGGTATGCGCGAACAACCTCACTTAACGTCTCCCCGGTGGATGTCGCATTAAGGCACAGTAAACGTTTGACGTCGACATCGGTTCCCGAAAGCATAGCGACTTGTTCGGTCACCATTTTATCCCGCTGACTGACACCAACAGTATCAATTAATACCGTGTGCTTGTTCTTTAACTCAGCCAAGGCAATACGCAAATCAGCCTCATCTTTTACCGAGTGAACCATCACACCTAGAATTTTTCCATAAATACGTAATTGTTCGTAGCCACCTATACGATAACCATCGGTTGTTATCAGTGCCAATTTTGCGGGGCCATGGCGCATAACGCATCGTGCGGCGAGTTTCGCCGTTGTAGTCGTTTTGCCGACTCCAGTTGGCCCAACAAGAGCATAGACTCCTCCTTTTTCCAGGATTTCACTTTCGTTACTAATAGTCGATAAATTATTCGTCAGTATAGATTTAATCCAATCGATACCATTTGAGACAAGCTCCGCTTCAGGCAATTTATCGATCAAATATCGTGACAGACTGGCGCTAAAACCAGTTGCTAACATTTCACGCAAAATTTCTGTTTTTTGTGGCTGCCTTTTCTGCGTATTTGTCCAGGAAATTTCAGCAAGTTGCGCTTCTAGCATACCGCGCATTGAGCGAATTTCAGTCATAACATCTGCAAGTTCATCCGAGCTAACAGCTGCACTTTTTTCAGACAGAGATTTAGCCTGTTCAAATTGACCATCGGCACCCAACCCCACATCGCTCCGGGGAGGAAACTTCGGAGACATTGGTATTAGTTGTGATGTGCTAGTCGACGCTTCAATTGAGCCGATCGCATCATCTGCCATCGCCAAAATTTCTACTCTACCATCCACATTTCGATTTGACAAAATGACCGCATCAGAGCCAAGAGCATCTCTCAATAAGCGAATTGCCTCGCGAGACGTATTCGCAGAAAATTTTCTAACGTTCATGACTGTCCTCCAACAAGACTGGTAACTCTAATTGTTTTTGTTTCTGGC
>JANYFV010000136.1 GCA_025359635.1 Undibacterium sp.
GCACCATCGCGGCTAGCGAGCACGGAATCTGCCTCGTCGAAAAGCAGTAATTTGCCTTCTGCTGCCGCCACCTTAAACAATTTTGCGATGCGCTGTTCTGTGCCGCCTACGTAAGGCGAAAAAAGCGCAGACGCTTTTGCCTTGATTATTCCAATGTCCAAAATTTCGGCCAGGTAATACGCAAATGCCGTCTTGCCCGTACCGGCAGGTCCGGTCAGACATATGCGAGCTTCACCAGTCACCCGCAATCCTTCGATCAGCGTCGCCAGGCACGTGTCCGCATTCACCAGCGAAAGATCGAATGCGATGTGACGATGCGGCTCTATTGCTTGGTTCAAAAGCGCCATCGAATTATTCACCACTCGCATTACGATATCGCTCGACAGTTCAGGCTTTCCAACCGTCGCCGCGACCTTGGCGGCCATACTGACCTGCGAAGGCAGTAGCTGCTCGCGCTGAATCAGCATGTTGCGCTGTTGGTCATCGAGTTGCAGATCGCCTAAATGCTTTGCAACAACTCTGGCACGCGCTTTCTTTGGCAGCGTGTCAAATCGTATGGTGAAGTCAAAGCGACGCAGATGCGCCACATCCACCGCATCAACGGAATTTGCTATCCAAATTGTTGGAGTAGCGTTTTCTTCCAACGCGGCATTAAACCAGCTCTTGCCAAATGGTTTGTAGTGCGACCTCTCCGCCTCGTCCGAAAAGAGATCTTCCATTTCGTCAAAAATAATTACATGCTGACGCGATGGCGACAAGAGGGCCTGCGCAAGACTGTATGAAGACAGCCGCTCCCGCGCTGATGCTGGCGCATTATTTTCGTCAACAGATTTGACTTCAGCACCGATACACTTCAATTCCGTTGCCACGAGTCGCGCGAGTTCAGTTTTCCCCGTACCCGGCAAGCCAACCAAGAGCAAGTTACAACCCTTCCGACGATTTTGTAGCGCGGCTGTCAGATATTGGAGCACCAAGTCGATGTCTTTCTCCATGTGCGCAAAGTCTTTTCGGTCGAGACTGGCTGGTCGCGCAATCGTGAATATGCTGTCGAGCATGGTCGCAAGGTCGGTTCGCGACCCGCTAAGCGCACCGCAAAGATTGTTCGATATGGCGACGCGATCTCTAAACAAATAGTCACCATGAAAAGTTACGAGCTGCAATCGGGACAGCTTGGCGTTTTCTGCGCTTAACTGGCGCACATCTTCCATTGGGCAACTTAGCATTGCCTGCAAAACCCGCATCGCTTGGTAGTGCCCGCGAATTTCGATTTCGTCTAGCGCCGTCGAGAACTCACCATCGCAGCGAAGCGCGACCGCCAGCGCTAGTACTTCTGCTTCGAGAGCAGATAGGCTCAAAGCCTGCGCCAAGAGCTTTACATTGAATAACATGTCACTCTCAACACTTGTAGACGATACGCCTCGTGACATTAGATGATAGTCAGTGAGTTCAAATGGCTTGTGGCTAGCCCACTTGGCGCCAGCCGCTTCCGCGTAGCCTGCCATGTTTTGAAAGAACTTTTCTCTATCCTCCTCTTTGCGCATTATTTCTTTGGCGTTTACCGCGATGCCCGCAAGCCATCGCGCGATCATGCTGTGTTCCGTGCATAAATGACGCGTATGCGCAGCTCTGAGTTGCCTCATAGTGATTTTCCTTTCAGTCGGTGATTTGTTGCGAGATGTGAGTCGAGAATCGCTACTAGACATAATTTGTGCAGCGCAACAATAATTGCTTGCTTCACACTAGCATTGTACGCAAAATAGTTAAATAAGTCAATATAATCATATACTTAAAAAGTTTGCGCATTCTTGAGGTTGGGTTATCGTATTTCCCAACCGCCGATCAACACTGCATGGGCACGATTCGCCAGGTCCCCTCATTACTGGAAGCATGCTGGTAGGCGAAGATAGAACCGGCTGTCGCGTTCTCCCAATTGCGCCACACCTGCGCGAGCCGGTTAGCGCAAGCCGGTTCGGACGTGCTGACCATTTCCAAACTATTGGGGCACGCCGCCACGCGCATTACGTCGCAGCACTGTGCGCACCTGTACGAGAAGACGCTGGCGATGCGGTGAATCGTTTTTACGCAACTTCGGGGTACCACCCGGAGATAATGTGACATCGTTAAACAACAAGAGTATTTTTTAAGATACAATATGTTCGAACTCAAAACCTATGTAAATCTCGCGGGCAAGTCGATATTCACCGAATGGCTGAACAAATTGCGAGACACGCAGGCGCGGGCGCGTATCGATGTTCGCTTGAACCGGCTTGCAAATGGATTAACGGGCGACACGAAGATAGTGGGCGAAGGGGTTTCGGAACTGCGCATCGATTGGGGGCCGGGATACCGCGTGTATTTCGCCCGTGACGGCGCAACCGTCGTGCTGCTGCTCTGTGGCGGCGACAAACGCAACCAACAGAAGGACATAGACCATGCCATCGATTTCTGGAAAGACTACCAAACGCGCCGCAAGCAAAGTCGTTAAGGTCGCGCCATACAAAGCCGGGGAGAAGGCGGCGAAGCGCGTTGCAATCGCTCCCAGCGCGCCTTACAAACCCGCGCAGCTTGAATGGCTGCGCAACGATGCGAAACACGCAGTTGCCTATCTCGAAGCGGCAATGGAAACAGGTGAGCCCGGCGATCTGATGGCCGCGCTGCGTGACATCGCCGACGCAAATGGCGGTGTCGCCCACATCGCGAAAACAACCGGCCTTGGCCGCGAAACGCTTTACCGCACGCTCTCGAAAAAAGGCAACCCGCA
>JANYFV010000313.1 GCA_025359635.1 Undibacterium sp.
CCAGCGATGCCAGATCATCCCTTTGCAAGAGCCAGGTCTTGATGTCGGTGGTGGAGAGGCCAGATTGCCCCAGATGCACACGTTGCCGCTCGATCTGGTTTAGCGCGCGTGAAAACATCCCTTGCATATTCAATAGCGCGCTCTGGGCCCGGCCTATCGCTTGTGCTGCTTTATGCGTGGCAGAGTCGGCACGGCTATCGTTGGTGATGGCGTGAATAATCAACGAACCTTTTTCAACCCAATCACAGGCGGTATGCCATTTTTGCTGCGCTGTGCGCAGCTGGAATTCTGAACCGGAGGCAATCGCGTCGGAGAATTCTTCAGTCAATTCGATTAAGCGTCCCAGCAAATGATGCAGCTGCTCTACCGAGACGCCGCCTACCGCTTGTGCACCGGCGACTTGGCTCAGCACGTATTCGATTTCACCATGTTGCTCAACTTGCAATAGAGACTCGAGCGCGGCCAGCACATTGCGCGCAGTCGGTGAGATGCGGTACACAGATTGGCTGGCATCCCAGACCATTAAACCAGTCGAGCGCAGGCGCGAGAGCACGGTTTCCAGCGCTTCCGGCTCCAGGTAGCCGAGCTTGGCATTGATGTCGGCGCGGCTCAGGGCCGGGCTTTCTACATCTGCAGTTAATTCCCGCAACACTAATAAACGCAATAAAACGCCGTTAAACCCCCCATGAAACAAGGCCGTAAACGCCTGCAAGGTAGGCTGGGCCTGCTTTAACGGGAAAACGGCGGCCACGTCATCAGGCGTAATGCCCGCTTTGAAATAGGTCTGCAAAGCGAGATCATTGTCGCTTTGATCAGTCTGGGCAGGGGTGTCTTCACTAAAATTTTGCATGCCGCATTCTACCTGCTTGGAAGCGGATTTAATATTGTTAAAAAATTATGTAAAGTGTGGATTTACCAATGTGAAAAGTCTTGAATTGTTCAAATTTAGTGCGTTCAAGGCGGCACAACTGAATATGTAAGAAAATGACCGATGATCCGACCAAATAAACACATAAGGTCACCTGTAAATATTGAAACCTCTAAGGAGCAATGCATGACAAATTATTCAACTGAAATTGCCACCCTAGGTGGAGGGTGTTTTTGGTGTACCGAAGCGGTATTCCAGCAAATACGCGGCGTGCGTAAGGTGGAATCTGGTTATACAGGTGGCGCATCGCAGCATCCAACTTACGAGCAAATCTGTACGGGCAAGACTGGCCACGCTGAAGTGGTGCGATTGGAATTTGATCCTGCTGTGATTAGCTTCAAAGAGTTATTGGAGATTTTTTTTACCATCCATGATCCAACTACTTTAAATCGTCAAGGTAACGACGCAGGTACGCAATATCGCTCCGTTATCTACTTTCATGACACAGAACAGAAGGCGATTGCACAACAAGTGATGGCCGCAATGAAGGCTGTTTGGGATGATCCGATAGTGACAGAATTGAGCGAAGCGCCAATGTTTTACATCGCCGAAGCCTACCATCAAAATTATTTCCGCCAACATCCGCAGCAAGGTTATTGCTCGGTGGTGGTAGCACCTAAAGTCGCTAAGGCGCGCAAACTCTTTGCCAGTAAATTAATTTCGTAAATTTGTGATTGTTCAGCCGCTAAGAATAAGTATAAAAAAACCAAACCCTTCAACACAGAGACACAGAGGCCTGGAGGTACAACAAAGACAGAGAAAAGCAAATTCTCCACTGTTCTCCTGACTTTCTCCGTGTCTCTGTGCCTCTGTGTTGAGTGGTTTTGACTTTTTTCATTGAGGTTGAAATTTACGCGCGATTTTTACTTTTCTTCTGTTCATATTGTTCGATATATTCCTTGCGTACCAAAGACTTAAACTGCTTTGGTAGCCAAGGGCGCGCTGCCAGCATGAAGCTCATTCTGTACTTCTGTTCAAACGGCAGTTTGGCGTCTTCCTGATGCTGTTCAGAAAACTCTCTGGCAACTTGCTTCAGTCGATTCAATAAGGCGGCGACCGATTGTTTCGACAGCATGACGTTGATCAAGCGCATCAGTTCATGATCACCATCGAAATCCGATTCCAGATATTCGGCATAGGCCTGATCGCGGAAGGCACCTTGTATCGGGCCATTAGGTATCCAACGGAAGGTGCGTGACACCAGTAATTTGACGCGGTTATTCGGTAACAATTCCAAGAAGCCGATCTTATCAAGGCGTAATAAATACTTGATCACCTCAACTTCACTAATCTCATAGATCTTGATCATTTGCTCGACCGTGAGCAAATTGAGTGCTGAGACCGCCACCAGGAATTCTTTTGGATCGCCTAGAATTTCTCGTTCCTGGTCATACGTTAATTCTGAAATGAGCGAATCTTCACCTGAATTAAGCGCCAGATCACGCAAGCTGATTTCAGTCGCTTGCAGGATTTCATCGAGACGTTGCAGCGTGAAGTTCTTTTGCGAAAACATACGTTTGACGCTGGCTTCTGACATGGCAATGCGGCTTGCAAGTTCAGCGTAAGTGATGTTTCTGGCTTTGAGTTCGCGTTTAAGGGAATCAACTAGGGTGGTGGCTTTAGGCATGGCTGTTTGGAATGTGAAAATGATGAAGAAAGTATTAAAAAATGATACACCAAGCGACGTTGCCCGCAACTCTTTATCTAGGGATTGTCCGATTTACATGCTGCAATGATAATCCTTCTCGCCAACGCAGCGTTCGAAGTTTTCCTGAGTGGAATATTTTGATACTCGGATTGAATCAGCCGACGTAAGGTAAAAAGTGTCGTTCAAATTCGACTAAATTATTGACAGTAGCGCGACGTACTCGAAAGGTTAAAATCATGACTTTAGAAATTGCAACTCTTGGCGGTGGCTGCTTCTGGGTAACTGAGGCGGTGTTTCAGCAAATACGCGGCGTGAAGAGGGTAGAGCCTGGGTATAGTGGTGGACACATCAAATATCCAAGTTCTGAGGCGGTGAGTGAGGGTTATACCGGCCATGCAGAGGTTGTGCAAATGTACTTTGATAGCGCTGTAGTCAGTTACCGTGTCTTGCTCGAAACGTTTTTTGCGATTCATAATCCAACCACCTTAAATCGCCAGGGTAATGATGTTGGTAACGAATATCGATCTGTCATTTACTTTCATACGAAAGAGCAAGAGGCGATGGCGCGGCAGCTAATTAGTGAAGTTGCGAGCTCGTGGGAAGCGCCGATAATGACTGAATTAAGCGGCGTGACGGAGTTTTATCCGGCAGAGGAATATCATCAAAATTACTTTAAGGTGAATCGGCAACAAGAATATTGTGCGATGGTGGTTGCACCCAAAGTCGATCAAGTCAGAAAGTTTTTCACCAAAAAAATGGCTGCCTGATTATAAAAAAACAGCCATAAAGATAGCTACAAAAACCTTAAGGCTGCAAACGACCGATCACCCAGTTGCCGTCTGGCTCGAGGGTATACACAATACGATCATGTAAGCGCGAACTGCGGCCTTGCCAAAACTCCAGCCTATCCGGTACTAAACGATAACCGCCCCAGTGTTCCGGTCGTGGCGGATGATCAGAAAATTCGTTCACCACCGTATTCAATTTTTCTTCCAGCAAGCTGCGGTTGGCGATGGGTTGGCTTTGCTGTGAAGCGCAGGCACTTTGCCGGCTGCCAAGTGGGCGACTTTGGAAATATTTATCGTTTTCTTCGACAGAGATCTTTTCTATGTGACCTTCAATTCTTACCTGACGTTCAAGAGCGCTCCAGAAAAATAACAAGGCGGCTTGCGGATTCAGCGCCAGATCTTGCCCTTTGCTGCTGTCATAATTGGTGAACCACGAGAAGCCGCGCTGATCAAATTCTTTGATGAGGACGATCCGTGATGAGGGGCGGCCGGCGGCGTTGACTGTGGCTAAGCTCATCGCATTCGCTTCTGCTGCATCGGCCTCCAGCGCCTGCTTGAACCAGATCGAAAATTGCTCAATTGGGTCGCTGGTGACATCGGTTTCGGACAGGCTTGCCAATTGATAATCCTTGCGTAGATTGGCTAGGGACATGGTTTTCCTTAATTTAAATGATGAAAGAATTACGCGCTCGCGATGCCGCGTCTTTGTTGCATGGCCGCGCCTAGTTTGTTCATTTGCGCTTCACTA
>JANYFV010000163.1 GCA_025359635.1 Undibacterium sp.
CCGACATTGAGTTCGCCTGCGATCAATTCAACCGTATGAATCACGGCAAACAACGAGTCGCCGTATTCTTCGATTTTGGGTCTTTGATAACCGTGACGCGCGTCTTCCACCGCCAGTTCGTGCAGGCTGAATTCTTCCTGCATTTGCGCCAGCTCGGCATCATCAGCGTCGCGTAAGGCAACCCAGACAAAGCAATCATCGCGTTCCACAAAATCACTGATTTGTGCAACGGGGATGTCCGAGAGCCTACGCCCTTCTTGATAAACGACACAGTTAATCAACATAATTTGAAATTGGTTTAAGGATTGATTTCTAATTTAGGATGTATGCAAAATTGTTCCAGCTAGGCGCACCGAAGAAGACAGTACTTTAGTGTAACCACGCTGGGGCGATATTGCGTAAGTCCTATAAATACTTTTCAACTAGTCTAACCCAGTAAGTCGCGCCTAGAGGTAATAAGTCATCATTAAAATCGTAACTGGGATTATGTAAGTTGCACGGACCCAGGCCATGTCCGGCATCACGATGCGCACCTTCACCGTTACCGATGAAGACATAGCAGCCTGGCTTGCTTTGCAGCATAAAGGCAAAATCTTCTGCTCCCATGGTGGGCTCGACTTGCGTATTCACTTTGTCTTCACCGACTATCGCGTGCATCACTTCGACCGCAAAGGCGGTTTCTTTCGCGTGGTTAATCAGCGGCGGATAATTGCGCTTGAATTCAAACTCTAGCAGCGCGTCGAAAGCCGCAGCCGTATGCTCGGCAATGGTCTGCATGCGCCGTTCTATCAAATCGACCATCCCGGTGCTGAAAGCGCGTACCGTTCCAATCAATGTGGCCTCGTCAGGTATGACATTGGTCGCACTACCAGAGTGTATTTGCGTAATCGATAGCACGGCCGATTCCAACGGACTGGCATTGCGGCTCACGATAGTCTGCCAACTTTGCGCTATTTGTACGGCGATCATGATTGGATCGATACCTTTATGCGGCTGTGCTGCATGCGCACCTTTTCCCTTGATGACGACTTCAAATTCGTTCGCAGATGCCATCATGGCACCTGCAGCCACGCCAAAAGTGCCAACCTCAGTACCTGGCCAATTATGCATACCAAATACGGCATCTATAGGACATTGTTCAAATAATCCATCATCTATCATGCTCTTGGCGCCAGCGCCACTTTCTTCCGCTGGCTGAAATATAAGATACACCGTACCGTCAAAATTTTTATGCCTGGATAAATGATGTGCGGCGCCAAGCAGCATCGCGGTGTGTCCGTCGTGTCCGCAAGCGTGCATTTTTCCATCATTCTTGGAGCGATGCTCAAAGCCATTGATTTCTTGCATAGGTAGCGCATCCATATCGGCACGCAGACCTATCGCTCTGGTGCTAGTGCCGTTTTTGATTATTCCTACAAGGCCTGTTCCACCCAAGCCGCGTATGGTCGGAATTCCCCATTCTTTAAGTTTTCCTGCGACAACGTCAGAAGTGCGATGCTCTGCATACGAAAGTTCAGGATGTTGATGGATATCGCGCCGGATTTGTTGAATCTCGGTTTGAAATTGGACTATAGAATCGATCAGCTTCATTTTTATCTCCGTGGTGCTTTATATGTGTCGAGTTATCTATTCCAAAAATATTCGGTATACAAAAATACTCCGTGACAATTTGCTGCAATGCAGTAGAATATGAATTGTCTCCTCCAATACCTCAAAAGGTTTGGATTTCAGCCCGCACCGCAAGGTAGCGGGCTTTTTTTTGCTGGCATGTTGACCAACATGAAGATCAGCCCTACTAGATCTATCCATATACAAAACAGATGCCATTCGATAAAATATTATTCACAAATCAAATAACTGATATGCGAATAATAAAGCATACAAATATGCTGCCCTGCAGTAAAGTTACTCCTGTCTCCTCCAGCCCGTTAAAAGGTTTGGATTTCAGCCCGCACACTCTGCGGGCTTTTTTTTGCTCATAATTTACACTTCATGGTATTAAATTAACCGAGTTTCATCATAGAAACTCAATAACTTATCGCCAGTTCTCTACATATATCTCCAGTTCGTTAAGCCAAATCAGTTTTTTTTCAGCGCTAGCAAAAGAGGCGCAGAAGCTATTCTTTGCCAATTGTGTGAGTTCTTCGCGGTTGAGCTCCAAGGCTTGCGCGCTTGCAATGAAATTGCTATTGATATATCCGCCGAAGTAGGCAGGATCATCAGAGTTAATCGTGACGCAAAGACCGGCACGTAACATGCGCGCCAGATTATGCTGACGCAGATCCTTGACCACGCAAAGTTTCAGATTAGATAGCGGGCAGACCGTCAGCGGCATTTGGCTACGGATTAAGTATGCCATCAATTCTGCATCTTCTTCTGCGCGTACACCGTGATCAATTCGTTCTATTTTAAGGATATTTAATGCGCTGTGAATATACGCTGGCGGGCCTTCTTCACCTGCATGCGCAACGAGATGAAACCCCAGACTATTTGCCTTGGCGAATACTTCCGCGAATTTTTCTGGTGGATTACCGACCTCGGCAGAATCTAGCCCTATTCCGTTCCACAGGTCGGCATATTCTTCTCGCAAAGGCAACGCTGCAGCTAAAGTATTCAAGGCATCTACTTCGCTTAAATGGCGCAAAAAGCATAATATCATTCGACCGGAAAATTGATGCTCCTCCTTTGCCTGCCGTAAAGCACGAGCGATCCCTGCAAACACCGTTGCCATCGCGATACCGCGTGAAGTATGCGTTTGTGGATCAAAAAATAATTCGACGTGACGTACATTGTCAGCTAAAGCACGCTGTATATAGGCCATCGTCAAATCATAAAAATCTTGCTCAGTTTGCAATACCGCTGCTCCAGCGTAATACAAATCAAGAAATGATTGTAAATCACTAAAATCATAAGCGGCACGCACTTCATCCACTGAGGCATACGGTAACTTAATGCCATTGCGCTGCGCCAGCGCAAACATCAACTCTGGCTCTAGCGAACCTTCAATATGCAGATGCAATTCGGCCTTTGGCAAGCCAGCAATAAAATCGTGCAGCGTATTGTTCATATGATTGAGTTAAGTCTTTTGTGGAAGAATTGTTGAGTGTACGTGGGTCTCGCGCGAGCTGCAATCACCATACCAAATGGATGGAATGCTGCGTTAGTTTGCACAATAAAAAATGCGCCGGTCGAATAGACGGCGCATCTTTTTATGACTTCAAAAATCACACTACTTCATAGAGAAATTATTTAATGCAACAGCACGGATTGCCCCATATACGAATCAAATTGAGCCAAAAAATCATCGATTTCTTCTATGCTTGGCTCCGTTGCAATCAACTCATGCACATTTTTGCGAAAATTCAGGGCCAAGGCACCCTCAATAAACCATTCGCGACGCACAGATTTATCGGTGATTTCATAACCCCCGAAGCGCATAGTTTCGTGGTCTGTATCCGCACCAAACTCAACGACACTATATTGGTCACTGTTATAAATGAGGTTCATTTTGCGCCCTTTCTTCGGCAAGCCCGTCATTAATCTCTATCGTCAATCTCTATCATCGATTGAAGCAAACTTGATGCTCAATTTAACGACGTCAAGATTCATACATACAATTACGGCATGGAAATACTGAAGCTTTAATTTAATGCGAAATTTAACTGAGACCTCAGTTAAGTTGTGAGTTGCAGGTTTTGATCTAACTGCAATAAGTTGACATAAGCGGGCTGCTGCAGAAAAAGTATGACTCTCTCTAAGTGCTCGGCACCTGACAGGCTGACAAATAGATAGTTTGGAGAAAGTCGGAAAATACGATTAAGCGTTACGCGCATGGCGAGATTGCCAATGCAACACATGCAACCAGGTGCAATTCTGTGCACGCGCAAAAAAATACCTTCGGATAAAACATTGTTTCCGTCAGGTAAACCTTCTAATACGACCGCTATAGTTTCGTCGTCACGAAGTTTAAGAAGAGAAGCCGCGATTGCCGCCTCTCTTTGTGCGTAGCTGCCGCCACTGACTAGTGTCAGCAAGCACTTTTTTGTCATTCGCCGCGTTTGGCGTATTTGACTGATTCGACACCAAGTTGCTTGAGCTTGCGATAAAGATGAGTGCGTTCCAAACCGGTTTTTTCTGCCACGCGCGTCATGCTTCCACCTTCTTGATGCAGATGGAATTCAAAATAGATACGCTCAAAAGCATCTCGCGCCTCGCGCAAAGGCAGCTCAAACGACAGTTTGGCAAACGGGCTATTATCGAACGGCGCAGCGACTAAAGATGATTGCCTGGCATCGTACATTGCAGGAGCAGCAGTAAATGTATTGCCCATCATCGTATTAGCGTGAGTGTCACCGCTCAATACCCGCATCGGGGGTGCCGCAGGTCGCGCCAATTCAGTGCCACGGGTTAAACCTTGTTGCACCGCCTTGAGGAGTTTTTGTAAGGCGATTGGTTTCTCGAGAAAATTGAGTGCGCCAATTCTAGTGGCTTCAACCGCAGTATCTATCGTCGCGTGACCAGACATCATAATCACGGGCATGGTGAGCATGCCATCACGTTGCCATTCCTTGAGTAAAGTGACGCCATCGGTGTCTGGCATCCAGATATCCAGCAAGACCAGATCAGGGCGTGCTTCCAGCCTTGCCGCTCTTGCCTGTTGCGCATTTTCTGCGAGTTGTACGACGTGTCCCTCATCGCCCAAAATTTCCGAAAGTAACTCCCGGATTCCCATCTCATCATCAACGACCAGTATGTTTGCCATAAATCTACCTCACAACCCTTTGTATTTTATTTAAACTTGCCCCTCTATGGGAGCTATCTAATTTAACAGTAGTAAATGCCTTAATCACACATTATAAATCCGGTGCTAACTTTAACAGCAAAAGCGATACTTTTGCACCGTTTGTATCGCTACGATTTTGAATATCTATTCTGCCACCGTGTTCATCGATAATTTTTTTCACCATTGCTAATCCTAAACCAGTACCTTTTGGCTTGGAGGTGGCATAAGGTTCAAATGCACGTGCCAGAATTTTGCTGGAAAAACCGCTGCCATTATCGATAATGGAGAGCCGCACTGCAGATCGGTCAGTCTTATCTGCGCTGGTATAGCGCACGATTTCTGTCACGACGTCGATACGTGCCGGCACGTCCGTCTTGACGTTATCAGCGACAGCATCTTGCGCGTTTTGCAGTAAATTATGAATTACCTGGCGCAGTTGCGTCGCGTCACCCATCACTGCCGGCAAATCGGTACTGAGATTCAAATGTATCGCATCGCGACCGTCACCCGACATGTAAAGATGCAGCACGTCATCAATCAAGGCAGACAAATTTAAAGGGCTGAGAACGGCCGGTGGTGTACGCGCATAATCGCGGAAATCATCAACCATGCGCTTCATTGAGGTCACTTGATTGACGATAGTGCTGGTACTCTTATTGAGGATCGTGACATCGGCCTCGCTTAATTTATCCTGAAGTTTCATTTGCAGGCGTTCTGCCGAGAGTTGTATCGGTGTCAGCGGATTTTTGATTTCATGTGCAAGACGACGCGCCACTTCACCCCAGGCAATAGAGCGTTGGGCAGAAATAATATTACTGATGTCATCAAACACTACGACGTAACCAATCCCAAGCGCCACCGGCAGATGAGAGCCGCGCGCGAGCAAAGTGATGCCTTGCTCACCATCGATATTCACTTCATCGGGCTTACTTGCAAGCGGACGCGGCAACTCAATTTGCTGTTGCCAGTGCTGCATATTTTCATCTTCGCCACCGGCGGCGGAGTGCGCATGTTGTTCTGAAAACGCTTTATCAATTGCCACTGCAAAGGCTTCCATACCATCGATGCTCGCCAGTGGTTTGCCAATTTCATTGACTAGGCTACGCTGTAAAATACGCTCAACTGATTCATTGCAGGTCACCAGGTTTGTGCTTTGATCCAGGACCATCACCCCTGCAGACATATTTGCCAGCACGGACTCAACATAGGCTTTCGCGTTTTCAAGTTCATTACGATTTTTTTCAACTGCCACCCGCGCATCAAACAATTGGTGCGTCATCATGTTGAAGGATTGTGTCAGGGTACCGAGTTCATCGGCCGTAGTTACAATAGGGCGCGGCGAGAGATTGCCTTCTGCCACCGCCTTGGTGCCTTCTGCCAATAACAACAAGGGTTTAGCCAATTTACCTGAAATCCAGAAAGCGCTGGTAATTGCTGCAAAAATCGCCAGTAACAAAGTCAAAGTCAGCGTAAAAATGTACATTTGTTTGAGATTTCCACGCCCTAAGGAGCGCGCCTGATATTCCACAATCGCACTTCTGAGTGCCTCAGCCTGACTGGATAAAGTCGGCGGCACAGGTTGTATCAGTTGCAAATAGACAAACTCGTTTTGCAAGGACAATCCACCGCTAGAAGTTTGCAAAGCGACCACCACACGTGAACGCAAAGTGTTAACCGGTTCAGCCGATAATGTAGGTCGACGCGCACCTGTGGTTATCTCAGATTGATCAACTACGCCCTGAAATCCGGTGTCGCCCTCGGTCGCCGCAAACATGCGAGACACTCTCGCTTGACGTATCATCGCTGCAGTTGGCGGTTCCGGCACTAGCACTCGCGTATCTGCATTTGCAGTGGCGATCAAGCGCCCTTTGCTATTAACAATGGTGGCTTCTTGTATCTGCATCTGCTCACGCAGGCGTGAAAGGCGCAAAGAAAGTGAGGTTTCTGATGGCTCGGATAACTGTGATGCCATATTTCTGGCTTTGCCTTGCAAATCCGCCAAGGTGTAGTCGAGTGCGCTGTGGCCTAAATTTTCACCTGCGGCCAGCGCCGATTCAACCTTCACATCAAACCATGACTCAATCGAGCGCGTCACAAACTGCACCGAAACCACGTAGATAACTGCGCCAGGCAAAATACCCACTAAGGCGAAAAGCATCACCAATCTGGTCATCAATCGCGAGCCAAATTCACGAGTGCGATAGCGACTAAACAGGCGCCATAACAAGGTAATCACCAAGCCTAAGAGCGCAACTGCGACCACTGAATTAGCAACCAGCAACCAGCTGTAGAACTGATCAAATCGCGCTGAATTTTCAGAAGCTGTGGTCAAGAAGAACAGCAAGATGCTCATCAAAGCACCGCCTACCGCCAAGGCATACCGCAAGAATTTCGTCACTTCTCGTCAGCCTTGAAAGTAAAGCGCTTCCAGTCAGAGGAAAGCCGCCAGTCGCTATTGTTTAGTGCAGTGATATTAAATGGTTTTGGTAATTGATTGATATCGAGTTTCAAGCGAATCGCAACGTTGTATGTTGCACCGGCACTGAGCCCACCCTTTTCGCTCACTTGCCAGCGACGCGGCCGCAACACCAGCGCCATGGCGTCTTCCAGCGTAGAGAAATTTTGCTGGAAACCGCCATTGATCGCCGCCGTATATTGCCGGGTCCAAATGCTATAAGCGATTCTTACCGATTGTGATGAACGTATGGTTTTTTCATCAAACCAATACCAACGGGGGCGAGTCAGCTCGACTTCCGTGGTGAAATAAACCGGTATACCTTTTGTAATCGCTTCTTCTAAGGCGTGGCTAAGTTCAAAAGAAAAGGCGGCAACCATGCGATAGCCATCTTCATACGATTCCAATTTAGCGGTAGTCACTTCCACTTCAGTTGCATACGCTGCGCCATGCGGCATTGCGACAAGCGCAAGCAACGTCAGAAAACATGTCAGCAAAATATTGCCGATTAAATGCGTTAAGCGTTTGATCATGTAAAAATGAAACCGGCTACCTATATCATGGAGGGGTGATCATCATGATAACTTGAAACCCGTTTCAGACTGGCGGTTTTTGGAATAAAGCGTAGAACAAACCGTCATGATCGTTGTTGCCAACCAACTTTGGCAACAATTGGCCTGGTGCATCAAGCCGAATTACGCCATGTCTCTGGGCAAATGCAGCGGCCTGGAGTTCTGATTCCATCGGCCAGATCGAGCAGGTGACCAAAAGCAATTTACCTTCTGGTTTCAGCATCTGCCATAAATTATCCAGCAGGCGAGCCGACGATGCCGCCAACTGTACGGCATCGAGTTTGCGCCGCAACCAGCGAATATCCGGGTGCCGGCGCACCACGCCAGACGCGGTACATGGCACATCTGCCAAAATGCGATCGAATTGTTGCTTATCCCACCAGCCAGATTTACCAGCATCGCCGACCTTGACGTTGGCGGATAATTTTAACCTGGTCAAATTCTCGTGAATGCGCTCAGCCCGCTTTGCATCAGAATCCAAGGCCAGCAATTCAATATTCGCCATTTCCAGCAGATGGCAGGTTTTGCCTCCAGGTGCTGCGCAAGCATCCAGGACGCGCATGCCTTCATGCACGTCCAACAAAGGTGCCGCCAATTGCGCCGCAGCGTCTTGCACCGACACCAAACCATCTTCAAATCCGGGGATCTGCAGCACCGGAACAGGTTTCGCCAAACGCACTGCAAAAGGACCGATCTGGGTGGCCGCCATCTGATTTTTCTCTAGCAGGACAAGGTAATCTAATACTGAAATCTGTCGCTGGTTGACTCGCAAAGTAAGTGGAGGTGGCTGATTTCCAGAGCTTAAGATTGTTTGCCAATCTTGTGGATAAGCAGCCTTGGTTTGATCGACCCACCATTGCGGATAATTCCACGCGGCGCTGGCTTGCTTTATGACGGTAGCGGTTAATTCTGTTTGCTCACGCAAGAAACGACGCAAAATCGCATTCACCATTCCTTTAGCGAACACCATATGCGCACTGGAAGAAGCGGCATTCACCGCCTGATCAACCACAATAAAGTCTTCGTAAGGTGGCTCTTCGTTCTCAACTTTGACGATCAAGGTCAACGCGCAACACATTAAGCTGTACAGCAATGGTGGCTCTGGTGGTTTCGTCGTCATTAAGGTGAGTAGAGCGTCTACGCGGCCAACCTGCCGCATGGTGCGGTAAGAAATATCCTGGATCGCGCCACGCGCTTGTGGCGATGCATTAGTTTGTGCAAACACTTTGGCCAACGCTTGTGGCAAAGCGGTGCCCTCCAGGACATACGCCACCGCTTGGGCGGCACCGATTAAACTAAAAGCTAATGAATCTGGCTTAATTTCCAGTAATTTTGGCTCTGAGGGTGCAATCGCCGGCACTTTAGCGGCAACAGCAGAACTTGCCGGTCTGGTGGATTTGGTCGGCTTAACTGGTTTGATGAGTGTTTTTCTTGAGGGTGGCTGCATATTTATTTTCGTTTTAACAAGTGCGCGACAGCGCGGGCGCTAGTGTAACAGTCTATAGAGGACAGTTCCTGAACTGGTGTTTATTTCAACATCAAAGTTTAGGGAAGCGCGGATTTATTCGATTTCGTCATCCTCTCGAAAGCGGAGATCCAGTTTTCAAGCTGTTTGCGAAGCGATATAGCAGTCGTGCTTCGCACGAAGTAAATGAAAACTAGATCCCCGACTAAAACATTCGGGGGTGACGAATAAATCCGCGCTTCCCTAATCATGCTGCACCAGCCTGATTAGTCATGTCGTCAGACCAGCAATCGTCCGGCTATCACTCAAATCCCCAACGCAATCCCAGTACCACTAAGCGCCCGGGGCTAGG